>NZ_PYNX01000005.1:0-245507 GCF_003026755.1 Photobacterium sp. GB-50 | reverse complement strand
TTAAGGTCTCTAAAGGGTTGTTGAAGACTACAACGTTGATAGGTCGGGTGTGTAAGTGCTGCGAGGCATTGAGCTAACCGATACTAATTGCCCGTGAGGCTTAACCATACAACACCCAAGGGGTTTTTATCTCGTCAAGAGAAACGCGGACTCCAAGTACACTTGAACGTGTAGAGAACACTAGTTAACTTTTCCCAGATTGCTATTTATTGTCGATGACAATAAATAAACCGAATTTGCTTGGCGACCATAGCATTATGGACCCACCTGATCCCATGCCGAACTCAGTAGTGAAACGTAATAGCGCCGATGGTAGTGTGGGGTCTCCCCATGTGAGAGTAGGACATCGCCAGGCTTCAAATTTAGAATGTTGCATAAGCAGCTTTCATACAAGCTTTGTGTGCTGGTATGGCTCAGTTGGTAGAGCGCACCCTTGGTAAGGGTGAGGTCCCCAGTTCAAATCTGGGTACTAGCACCATTTATTTGTTTAGCGACCATAGCACAGCGGTCCCACCTGATCCCATGCCGAACTCAGAAGTGAAACGTTGTAGCGCCGATGGTAGTGTGGGGCCTCCCCATGTGAGAGTAGGACATCGCTAAATCTTATTTTAAAACCCAGCCTTCGGCTGGGTTTTCTCGTTTATAAGCCCTCATATTTCCCATATCTCTTTATCTCTATATTTATCTATTATGTTATTATTTTGCACTAAACTTGCGTCTGCCTTTCTTTTTCTATAACGTTGATGGAAGTTTAGACGGCTAAACATCTTGTGTCGAAAGGAGTCAACAAAGATGCCAATAAAAATACCTGATCGCCTACCTGCTACTGATATTCTGCGCAGTGAAAATATCTTTGTGATGACAGAGAAGCGTGCTGCTAGCCAGGGGATCCGTCCGTTGAAGGTATTATTATTAAATTTAATGCCAAAAAAAATTGAGACAGAGACACAGTTCTTACGCTTATTATCCAATAGCCCAATTCAAGTAGATGTAGAGCTATTACGAATCGATAATCGTCCAACAAAAAATACTCCTCAAGAACACTTAGATACTTTTTATCGTCAGTTTGAAATGGTGAAGCAACGTAACTTTGATGGATTGATTGTAACGGGAGCGCCGTTAGGTTTAGTTCAATTTGAAGATGTGCTTTATTGGGAAGAAATTCAAATCATCATGAATTGGGCGAAAGAGCATGTAACATCAACTATGTTTGTTTGTTGGGCTGCTCAAGCTGGGCTCAAACTGCTCTATGACTTGCCGAAGCGTACACGAAAAGAGAAATTATCAGGTGTTTATCAACATCGAATTCATGATTGTCATCACCCGGTACTACGAGGGTTTGATGATACTTTCTTTGCCCCCCATTCTCGCTATGCTGACTTCTCTCATGATTATTTAACTAAACATACTGATCTTGATATATTAGCGACTTCAGAGCAGGCAGGAGTGTATTTAGCAGCGACAAAAGATAAACGTAATGTATTCGTAACGGGGCATCCAGAATATGATGTAGATACATTGCATAATGAGTTTGTACGAGATAGTGAACAAGGGATGGAGCCAGCAGTACCTGTGAACTATTATCCTGAGAATGATCCTTCGAATGCACCTATTGCAAGTTGGCGTAGTCATGGTCATTTACTATTTAGTAATTGGTTAAACTATTGTGTATATCAGCAAACGCCTTACGATTTAGAGCACTTCTCCGAAGCGAGTTTTACGAAAGACGAATAATAAAAAAGCCTGCATTGAAGTGCAGGCTTTTTTGTTGATGGAATAATTACTTATTTATTTTTTAATTCCCAAAGCTTGGCTTTTTCAATTAATGGGGTAATGGTTGAACCTTGGATCAGGATCGAGAATACAACCACTGAATATGTCATTACGAGGATGATTTCTCGCACATCGATCCCCTTCTCTGGAATTACCATGACTCCAGCAGGAATAGCCATTGCCATTGCTAATGCTAAACCTCCGCGTAAGCCACCCCAAGTGAGGATCTTGACTGACATTGGATTGTACTGGCGGTAGCGATTGAAGCCCACATATGGCAGTTTGACACTGATGTAACGGCTTAGAAGAACTAAAGGTACGGCAATAATCATTAGGATCCAGTCTTCTTGGTGGAAGCTAAAACCAAGCATGGTCATACCAATTAACAGGAATAAGACCCCATTTAGGAATTCATCAACCAATTCCCAGAAGTGATCTAGGTGCTCTTCACTTTCTTTTGAAAAGCCAATATAACGGGTCCAGTTACCAATCATGATCCCAGATACCACCATAGCAAGTGGGCCTGAAACATGAAGAACTTCTGCTAAAGCATAACCTGCGGTTGGAATACCGATAGTAAGCAGTAATTCCATAGAGTGATCATTGGTTGAGCTAATGAGGTAGTGGAAAACTAGACCAAGAATAAAGCCGTAAGCAATGCCACCAATCGCTTCTTGTAAGAATAGCTGGGTTACGCCCATCACTGTTGGTGCGGTATCACCAAAAGCAATGGTAAACATGGTGACGAAGATAACGAGGCCAAACCCATCATTAAATAAAGACTCGCCTTCGATTTGAGTCGAAATACGGCGAGGCGCATTCATTTTCTTAACGATGGCCAATACAGCAATAGGATCGGTAGGGGAAATCAATGCACCAAAGAGTAAACAGTAAATCAGATCTAGTTGAATTCCGATTAACTGGCAGATCCCCCATAAACTGAAGCCAATAAAAAAGGTGGAGAATAAAGTGGCGCCCAGTGCTAATACGGTAATTTCCCACTTTTGATCTTCAAGATGGGGTAACTTGATACCTAAGCCGCCAGCAAATAATAAGAAGCCTAAAATGCCTTTTAATAGGAAATCTTCAAAGTTTATTTTGCTGATTTGAGTCGCGGCAACATCTTCAAGATGGAACCAACCGTTGTGTCCCGCAATGATGATCAATAGTGACAGGATTAATGATCCGGCAGTGATGGCAATGGTTGTTTGCATCTTACCTATTTTACTGTTTACAAAAGCAATAAGCATTGCTGCTGCAGCCAGAAAGCAGAGTGTGCTATAGACCGACATGCGTAACCTCTAGATTGGTGGGTTGTTAGAAAACTTGTGACGAAATAGTAAAACCATCAGTAATTAATGGCTACTGATAATTTGTTTTATTTTGAAAAGCTTTTGTTGTGTAAATTATATTTAGCTTTCTTTATCCCCAATTGAAGTGTGGTAGGATGTTACAAAGCTGTAATGGATTATAAGGATGTAGTGACGTGTTAAACAGCAAGGAATTACTGCATAAGCGGTTGGAAGAGCAAATCCTGATCATTGATGGTGGCATGGGCACCATGATCCAAGGTTATAAATTGGAAGAAGATGATTATCGAGGTCAACGATTTGCTGATTGGCATTCTGATCTAAAAGGGAATAATGATCTTTTAGTATTAACCCAACCCCAGCTGATTAAAGATATTCACCTCGCGTATTTAGAAGCCGGGGCGGATATTCTAGAAACCAACACTTTTAATGCTACAACGATTGCGATGGCGGATTACGACATGGAATCGTTGAGCGCGGAAATTAACTATGAAGCAGCGCGTCTCGCTCGTCTTGCTGCTGATGAATGGACCGCTAAAACACCAGAAAAACCACGTTTTGTTGCCGGTGTTTTAGGACCGACAAACCGTACTTGCTCTATCTCTCCTGATGTTAACGATCCTGGCTATCGTAATGTTACCTTTGATGAACTAGTTGAAGCCTATTCCGAATCGACACATGCCTTAATTCGAGGTGGCGCCGATATTATCTTGCTTGAAACTATCTTTGATACCTTGAATGCTAAAGCTTGCGCTTTTGCTGTTTCTGGGGTTTTTGAAGAATTGGGTTTTGAACTACCAGTGATGATTTCAGGCACCATAACAGATGCCTCGGGACGTACTCTTTCTGGACAAACAACGGAAGCGTTTTATAACTCATTACGTCATGTTAAACCTATTTCCTTTGGTTTGAACTGTGCGCTTGGGCCCGATGAATTACGTCAGTATGTTGAAGAGTTATCGCGTATTTCAGAATGTGCTGTTTCAGCTCACCCAAATGCGGGTTTACCTAATGCCTTCGGCGAATATGATCTTGAAGCTGAAGAAATGGCAGAACATATCCGCGAGTGGGCGAAAAGTGGTTTTCTCAATATGGTGGGGGGCTGCTGTGGTACTACGCCAGAGCATATCCGCCACATGTATGAAGCGACTCAAAATCTAAAACCTCGCCAATTACCTGATATTCCTATTGCTTGCCGTTTATCAGGGTTAGAGCCGTTAACGATTGATGCTGATACCTTATTTATTAACGTTGGTGAACGTACCAATGTGACAGGCTCGGCTCGATTTAAGCGCCTAATCAAAGAAGAGCTTTATGATGAAGCATTAGAGGTTGCTCGTCAGCAAGTAGAGGCTGGGGCTCAAATCATCGATATTAATATGGATGAGGGGATGCTTGATGCGAAGGCTGCAATGGTACGCTTTTTAAACCTTTGTGCTACAGAGCCCGAAATATCAAAAGTGCCTATTATGGTTGATTCTTCTAAATGGGAAGTGTTAGAAGCAGGGCTTAAATGTGTACAAGGAAAGCCTGTTGTTAACTCTATCTCGATGAAGGAAGGTAAAGATAACTTTATCACTCAAGCGAAATTACTTCGTCGTTATGGTGCAGCGATTATCGTAATGGCATTTGATGAAGTTGGTCAGGCGGATACTCGCGAACGTAAAATTGAAATTTGTACTAATGCTTATCGTGTGTTGGTTGATGAAGTCGGCTTTCCACCTGAAGATATTATTTTTGATCCTAATATTTTTGCTGTTGCGACAGGTATTGAAGAGCACAACAATTACGCCGTTGATTTTATTGAAGCGGTAGGGGATATCAAACGTACGCTGCCGTATGCCATGGTATCAGGCGGGGTGTCGAATGTTTCGTTCTCTTTCCGTGGTAACAACGCAGTTCGTGAAGCGATCCATGCTGTTTTTCTTTATTACTGTTTTAAAAACGGTATGGATATGGGGATTGTCAATGCAGGTCAGCTTGCAATTTATGATGATCTGCCTGATGAATTACGCGATGCGGTTGAAGACGTTGTGCTTAATCGCCGTGATGATAGTACAGAGCGCTTATTAGACATTGCCGCTAAATACAGAGATAGCGGTAATGTTGAAGAAGATCGCAGCGCTGCAGAATGGCGCGGATGGCCAGTTGAAAAGCGTTTAGAGCATGCGCTAGTTAAAGGTATAACCGAATTTATTGTTGAAGATACTGAAGAATCTCGTCAGAAAGCCAGTAAACCACTCGAAGTGATCGAAGGGCCATTAATGGCTGGGATGAACGTCGTTGGTGATCTATTTGGTGAAGGTAAGATGTTCTTACCGCAAGTCGTAAAATCGGCTCGAGTCATGAAGCAAGCTGTTGCCTATTTAGAGCCGTATATTGATGCTGAAAAGCAGGCTGGACAAACCAACGGTAAAATACTTCTAGCAACCGTTAAAGGCGATGTTCACGATATTGGTAAGAATATAGTCGGCGTTGTACTGCAATGTAATAACTACGAGATTATCGATCTTGGAGTGATGGTGTCATGCGATAAAATTCTAAAAGTCGCCAAAGAAGAAAACGTCGATATTATTGGCTTGTCGGGTTTGATCACGCCATCGCTTGATGAAATGGTCCATGTTGCCAAAGAAATGGAGCGACAAGGATTTGATATCCCTTTGCTTATCGGTGGTGCAACAACTTCTAAAGCCCACACGGCGGTTAAGATTGAGCAAAACTACAATCAGCCAGTAGTGTATGTATCTAATGCATCACGCGCAGTAGGTGTTTGTTCTGCGTTATTGTCTGATGAACAAAAGCCAGCGTTTGTTGAGCGTTTAAACCAAGAGTACGATGTGGTACGTGAACAACATGCGCGTAAGAAACCACGTACCGCACCTATTTCGTTAGAAGAAGCACGTGCTAATGCGGTTAATATTGATTGGCAAAATTATACGCCGCCAGTACCGAAAAAAGCCGGTGTTCACACCTTCACTGATTTCCCTGTAGCTGAAATTCGTAAGTATATCGATTGGACGCCATTTTTCATGACGTGGTCATTAAGTGGTAAATACCCAACGATTCTTCGTCATGAAGTTGTGGGTGAAGAAGCGACTAAGTTGTTTAATGATGCTAATAAAATCTTAGATGAGATCGAGAAAACAGGCATGATTAAAGCTAACGGTGTGTGTGGTTTATTCCCTGCCAATAATGTCGGTGATGATATTGAAGTGTACACAGACGATAGCCGAACTGATGTTTTAACTGTGCTGCATGGTTTACGTCAGCAAACCAAAAAGCCGAAAGGTCCTAACTATTGTTTATCTGACTATATTGCGCCTAAAGAGAGCGGCAAGGCTGATTGGATTGGCGCTTTTGCGGTAACAGGTGGGATTGGTGAATATGACATTGCTGAGCAATTTAAAGCAAAAGGTGATGATTACAATGCCATTATGGTACAGGCTGTTGCGGATCGATTAGCGGAAGCCTTTGCTGAATGTATGCATGAAATGGTACGTAAAGATATTTGGGGCTATGCAGCTGATGAAAATCTGAATAATGACGATTTGATCCGAGAAAAGTATCAAGGTATTCGTCCTGCACCTGGTTACGCCGCATGTCCTGAGCATACCGAAAAAGGTGCTATTTGGCAGTTACTTGATGCTGAGAAAAATACTGGCATGGTACTAACGGAAAGTTACGCAATGTGGCCTGGTGCTGCCGTTTCGGGATGGTATTTCTCACATCCTGATTCTCGTTACTTTGCGGTTGCTCAGATCCAGCAAGATCAGTTAGAAAGTTATGCCGATCGAAAAGGTTGGGATTTGATCGAAGCTGAGAAATGGTTAGGCCCAAATCTTTAATGCTTAATCGATAGTGAATAAAAAAGGCGCTCAATGCGCCTTTTTGTTTATCGGAACTTTATTTGGGTTAGTTAGAAAGAGCTTATTCCAACAAAGATGCGTGCAGTGTGCGAACCACGTCTTTAGCTTCATCTTCATTAATTAAGAAACATAAATTATGTGGGCTAGCACCGTAGCAAATCATACGAAGGTTATGATCTTCTAGCGCGCCAAAGATATCTTTGGCTGAGCCTTTCGTATCACTCATTTGGTTACCGATAAGTGCAACCAGTGATAGCCCTTGCTCGACGTCAACCACACATAATTGGCTTAATTCTTCAACGACTTGAAGCGGAAGCGTTGGCGCACCGCCACCAGTATCGGTTTGATCTAAGGTAAGTGAAACGCTGACCTCTGAGGTTGTGATGAGATCAACTGAGATTTTATGTTCAGCCAAGATACGAAAGACTTCTGCTAAAAAGCCATATGCATGGAACATATTTAAGCTAGTAAGTGTCACCATGGTTTGGTTGGCACGTAATGCGAGTGCTCTAAATAGTGGCGCTTCTTCAACGGATTGTCTGATCCAAGTACCGCCTTGCTCTGGTGCTTTTGATGAACCTACAAATACTGGGATCTGTTGACGAACAGCAGGTACTAGGGTTGATGGGTGTAAAATTTTAGCACCAAAGTTTGCCATTTCAGAAGCTTCACTAAAACTGATCTCTTTGATCGGTTTCGCGGCTGATGTAATACGTGGGTCGGTAGTGTATAAACCCGGTACGTCAGTCCAAATCTCTAATGTGCTAGCATTTACGGCTTCTGCGATTAAAGCGGCACTATAGTCACTCCCCCCACGACCAAGTGTTGTCGTAACACCTTGGCTGTTTGATCCAATAAAGCCCTGTGATACCACGATATTATTGTCTAATAGTGGTAATAATTGCTCAGTCGCTAATTGCTTAATGGTTTCTGGCTGTGGGATCGCTTTACCAAATTGATCATCAGTACGCATGATGGAACGAATATCTACACGTACAGCTGGGGCGTTTAGCTCGACTAATATTTGACTAAAAAGATGGGTTGAAAGCAGCTCGCCATGGCTAACAATTTGATCGGTCAATTGTGCAGAGGTTGTTGATGCCGCATGTTCAGCTAAGGTTGCGATGTTATCAAGTAGGCCGTAAATAGCGTCTTGAATATTTTCTGGGTGCTGAAGTTGATCAAGAACATCTTGGTGGGTTTGGGTCAGTGTCTGAATGCGTTGTTGGCGGGTCGTTGAATCGCTCACGCCATTGGCAAGTTCTACCAGAATATTCGTGACACCAGAGCAGGCGCTGATTAACACAATTTTAGTGTCTGGATTAGCAATAACAATGGCAGCACTTCGGCTCATTGCGGTGTAATCAGCAACACTGGTACCGCCAAATTTTGCGACAGTGAGTGAATCTGAATGTGTTGCAGCCTTGTCCATAATTAATTTCTCCCTAAATAGTAAACACATCACAAGGTAGGCTATTTTTTCGGGAGTATTCCCGACATCCTGTCAGGAGAGCATAAGAGGTGAATAGTCACTCACCCAGAAGCTCCCCACCAATGTCAATCATTGACCTTGGTGACAGCTAGAAGGATTCAACCTTCATAGCCGATATAACTCATCCCCTAATCAGTTATACCTCGGCGTTACTCTCCCTCTCATAATGGCGATTGGATGGGGTCCTGTCATTATGATACCTAGGTAACGCTCCTCTTCCGTTTAAAGTCGTACTGTTTGAATAATAAGTGCTTGAATAAAATATCATCTTATTGAATAAGATTCATCACCCTGTTGTCAAATGGAATATGACAATTTATTTACATATGATATTTCGTCAATGTGTGTCATGGGATCGGTATAGGTCGCTTGCACCAATGAAGGGGCTCTAATACTCTAAAATAGATAGCAACGCGTTCCACATAAAAATATCGACAGGGACAATGACTTTACGGAGCAAAAGAATGACAATTACCAGCTTTATCCCACCGCATCGAACCCTCATGGGGCCGGGACCATCAGATATTTATCCGCAAGTATTACAAGCGCTTAGTCGTCCTACGGTAGGGCACCTTGATCCATTATTTATCGGCATGATGGATGAATTAAAACAATTGTTGCAATATGCCTTTCAAACCCAAAATGCCTTTACCATCGCTGTTTCAGCGCCAGGTAGTGCAGGAATGGAAGCCTGCTTTGTTAATCTCGTTGAAGCTGGGGATAAAGTACTAGTTTGCCGTAATGGCGTTTTCGGGGAACGGATGCGGGAAAATGTCGAGCGTTGTGGTGGTGTTGCTATCGTTGTGGATAACGAATGGGGGGCGGCGGTTGATCCTGATTTAGTGGAGCAAGCGTTACAAAACGATCCTGAAATTAAAATTGTTGCTTTTGTACATGCCGAAACCTCAACCGGCGCATTGAGTGATGCGAAAACACTTGCAAAAATTGCCCGTAAACATGATTGCTTAACGATTGTTGATGCGGTGACATCACTTGGTGGTGTTCCTTTGCTGGTGGACGAGTGGCAATTAGATGCGGTTTATTCAGGTAGCCAAAAGTGTTTGTCCTGTACGCCGGGGTTATCGCCATTAACGTTTTCTCAAAAGGCGATTGATAAGATCCAGCAACGTAAAACCAAAGTACAAAGTTGGTTTTTAGATCAAAGTTTGGTGCTAGGTTATTGGAGTGGTGAAGGTAAGCGTAGCTATCACCACACTGCACCTGTAAACAGTTTATATGCGTTGCATGAAGCCTTGGTATTATTGCAAAACGAAGGGTTAGAAAATGCATGGCAGCGCCATCGAAATGTCCATGAAGAGCTTAAAGTTGGGCTTGAAAAGCTTGGTATCAAATTTGTGGTAGAAGAAACCTCACGTTTACCCCAACTCAATGCGGTTTATATCCCTGAAGGCGTTGATGATGCTGAGGTACGTAATGAGTTGCTGCAACGTTACAACTTGGAAATCGGAGCAGGTTTAGGTGCGTTGGCAGGTAAAGCGTGGCGTATCGGTTTGATGGGCTATGGTGCGAGAAGTGAAAATGTTGCGCTGTGCTTAAAAGCGCTAGAAACCACATTGAAGTAATTTATTGATGAGTAAATAAAAATGGCTACCAATTGGGTAGCCATTTTTTATGGTTATTTAGCAGCAGACGTTGCCTTTGCTTCGCTGTTTTGCTGCTCAAAATTTAAAGATGGGAATAAGAACAGCGCTTCATCTCTGATTTGTGATGCTTGCTCTTTATTGCCGAGGGCATCGTAAGCAAGGATCAGGTTTTGATACAGCGCTGGTCGCGGCCACGTTTTCGCTTTCTCGGTTGCCCATTGAATATAGTCTTCAATTAGTGCTGGCTTATTACTGCTAATTCCGAGTTGCAGTTGGGTCAGTTGTAAATCCCAATCAAAACGGTTTTTCCACGACCATGGATTATTCACCTTAAGTAAGTATTCAATATTTACTGGTCGAGTGGTTTCAAATTTAGTTAACTGCCAACCTGAATACAGGGTCGTTATCATAAAGCTAGAGATAAAAATTGGTACAATAAGTGCGAAAACTTTCAGCCCTAGTACGTAGCTTAATGATTGGCGATGATATTTGGTGGTGAGGTTATCTACCCAAAATATCAGTATGATAAAGATCAGCCAATGGACTAATGAATGGTAGAAAGGATACTCAAGTTGGGTATGCAGAACGATAGGGAAAAACAATCCTATTAAGGCTAACTGGGTACCATTAGGCGCTTTTCTTATTTTTACCATTACCGCAAATGCAGCAAGCAATAAGCCGATAAGTGGGACTATACCGCCTTCGTCTGCCCAGAAAAGTAACTCGTTATGTGGGTGATCTAAGCTAGGAACACCTGCATGTTGTGCTGGATCTTCATTGTGCCATAACGCGGTTTGCGTGATGTAAGCGGCTTCAAATTTACCATACCCATAACCTGTAAGTGGTTTAGTAGTAAACATGTCATAGGCTTGTGGATATATAACTCCTCGACCATCACCAGCAACAGTTACGCTGTTGTTTTTAGGTGACCAATTCTCTGTAGATGAAATATTCCATGCCAAACAAAGCCCTAATGTAACCATTAACAACCATAAACGTTGTGCTTGTTTTGCGGCAAAGCGACGTAAATATGGCAGCATTAGTATTACGCCGATAATTGCGCCTAGCCAACCTGTACGAGAGTTCAACACCACTAACATTGGAATCGTTAGCATAGGTGTGATCAGCAAAGTGATATGAAGCCAGGACCATTTACCGCGATATAACGGGATACGTGCTAATAAGTAAGTACTAATCACGAGTCCAGTTGCAAGAAAGCTTGCCATCACATTCGGTTGCTGGAAAATACCATAAGGGCGGTTAGCGATAGTGTCATAGCCAATAGGGTTTTTTGCCGGGATCCAAAGGTATTGATACCACGCAAATATGGCTTCAATGAGTACCCCAATTAAAATAAACCATAACAAACGTTGGCGTTGCTGGTGGGTAAAGACGAATTGCTGCAAGCTGACAAAAAACAGAAATCCAGCCCATAAGGTAAACAAGCGATTAAACGCCGCTCCAGCATCAGCATTGGAATAAAAAATGGGGAGAGTCAGCAGTACACAACAAGCAAACAATAATAGTGTCAGGCGTGAATAACGCCAGATTTGTTGGCGACAAATTTCAAGTAAGCCGAAGGAGATAGCAAAACTAAAAGGGATCCAAACTGCAGCATTAAACGAGAGTTCAAGCCCTGAACCACCTGGATTGTGTTGGAAGTAGTGCATCGCAACAATGAAAATAACACCGATTGTTGCAAGGAAATAGCGTACCAATGGTTTAGAAATCCGTTTCTGTTCTAATCTGGTACCTTCGAGTTGTAACACTGTCATGGTTGTTCCTGAGTATGAATAAGCAAACAGGCTGAGTAAAATCAGCCTGTTATCATATGTTAGCGTGTTTTCATATTCTAACCTAGTAGCGGTTTAAGGAACCTTGCTGTATGTGAGCCTTTTACTTTAGCTACATCTTCAGGTGTTCCTGTTGCAATGATCTCGCCACCACCACTACCGCCTTCTGGACCAAGATCGATGATCCAATCTGCGGTTTTTATTACGTCTAAGTTATGTTCGATCACCACAATGGTATTACCTTTATCACGCAATTTATGCAGCACTGTTAATAGCTGCTGAATATCGTGGAAGTGTAGTCCGGTTGTTGGCTCATCCAGAATATAAAGTGTCTTTCCGGTATCGCGTTTCGATAACTCTTTTGCGAGTTTTACACGTTGTGCTTCACCGCCTGATAAGGTTGTCGCCGCTTGACCTAAACGAATATACGATAAACCAACATCCATTAAGGTTTGTAACTTTCTTGCAATAGCGGGAACCGGATCAAAGAATTCTCGTGCATCTTCAACCGTAAGCTCTAACACTTCATCAATGGTTTTACCTTTGTAGCGGATCTCTAAGGTTTCACGGTTATAACGTTTTCCTTTACAGGCATCACAAGGGACATAAACATCGGGAAGAAAATGCATTTCAACTTTAATAACACCATCACCTTGGCAGGCTTCACAGCGACCACCACGAACGTTAAAACTAAAACGCCCTGGTTTATAACCACGGGAACGGGCTTCTTGAGTGCCTGAAAAAAGCTCACGAATAGGGGTGAAAATACCGGTATAAGTGGCAGGATTTGAACGCGGAGTACGACCAATCGGGCTTTGGTTAATGTCGATAACCTTATCGAAATGTTCTAGATCTTGGATCTCACGATACGGCGCAGGTGTGCCAGTTGTTGCACCATTTAATTTGTGATGAGCAATTTCAAAGAAGGTATCGTTAATAAGTGTTGATTTTCCTGAGCCAGAAACACCGGTAATACAGGTAAATAAACCAACAGGGATTTCAACATTGACATCTTTTAGGTTGTTACCGGTAGCGCCCAGTAGTTTGACGGTTTTTTCGGGATCAAACGGTGTTCGCTCTGCAGGAATTTCAATTGCTTTTTTACCGCTGAGGTATTGTCCTGTTAATGATTCTTTTGATTTTAAGATATCTTTAACGCCACCTTGCGCAATGATATTACCACCGTGAACACCCGCACCAGGGCCAATATCAATCACATAATCTGCAGCACGAATGGCATCTTCATCGTGCTCAACCACAATCACGGTATTCCCTAAATCACGAAGATGAATTAAGGTTTTGAGTAGTCGTTCGTTATCACGCTGGTGGAGACCAATGGAAGGCTCATCTAAAACGTACATCACGCCCACAAGCCCTGCACCAATTTGGCTGGCAAGACGAATACGTTGTGCTTCACCGCCAGATAAAGTATCTGCACTACGAGATAGGCTCAGGTAGTTTAAGCCAACATTGATTAAGAAACTTAAACGCTCGTTGATTTCTTTTAAGATCTTTTCTGCAATTTGCGCCCGTTGCCCTGTTAAAGCTAGCTCATCGAAGAATTGGTGTGCGCCGCTAATGCTCATTTCACAGATTTGTGGCAAGTTGGTTTCACCAATAAACACGTGGCGTGCTTCTTGGCGTAGGCGCGAACCATGACAGCTTGAACAAGGCTTAGTCGAAACAAACTTTGCGAGCTCTTCTCTTACTGAGTTAGATTCGGTTTCACGGTAACGACGTTCCATATTATTGAGGATCCCCTCAAATGGATGGCGTCTTACGGTAATATCACCACGATCGTTGATGTATTTAAACTCGATCTCTGTATTGCCAGAACCGTTTAAAATGACTTCTTTGATTTTCTTCGATAGCGAATCAAAGGGTGCTTCAACGTCAAACTTATAATGCTCAGAAAGTGATTTAAGCATTTGGAAATAGTAAAAATTACGTTTATCCCAGCCGCGTATAGCGCCGCCAGATAAACTTAATTCGCCATTTTGAATCACCCGTTCGGGATCGAAGTACTGCTGAACACCAAGCCCATCACAAGTACCACAGGCACCGGCTGGATTGTTAAACGAGAACAGGCGTGGTTCAAGCTCTTGCATACTATAACCACAGTGTGGACAGGCAAAATTGGCAGAAAATACCTGCTCTTCACCTTCTTCACCGGACATCGGTGCTATCACTACATTACCGCCTGATAGCTCTAAAGCGGTTTCAAAAGATTCGGCTAAGCGGATCTGTAGATCGTCACGAACTTTGAAGCGATCAACGACCACTTCAATGGTATGTTTTTTATGTAGTTCTAATGTTGGTGGATCGGAAAGATCGCAAACTTCACCATCAATACGGGCGCGGATATAACCTTGTGCAGCTAAGTTCGCCAGCGTTTTTACGTGCTCACCTTTACGCTCTTTAATGATAGGTGCCAGTAGCATTAGCTTACTGCCTTCTGGCATGGCTAAGACTTGGTCGACCATCTGACTCACAGTTTGCGCTGCAAGCGTAATGTCATGGGTTGGACAGCGAGGCTCACCGACACGGGCGTACAATAAACGTAGATAGTCGTAAATTTCGGTAATCGTACCAACGGTTGAACGTGGGTTGTGCGAGGTGGATTTCTGCTCGATGGAAATGGCAGGCGAAAGCCCTTCAATATGATCGACATCAGGCTTTTCCATTAAGGATAAAAACTGACGCGCGTAGGCAGAAAGAGATTCAACATAACGACGTTGGCCTTCCGCATATAAGGTATCAAAAGCCAGAGAGGATTTCCCCGAACCTGATAACCCTGTGATAACGATGAGCTTATCGCGGGGGATCGTTAGATTAATATTTTTAAGGTTATGGGTGCGAGCACCCCTGACTTCGATGTTATCCATATCAGTGATGATTCTTTTATTTTATTTAACGACTAGTATTTCACAGCGGATCATAATGAGCAAAAAATACTGAGTAAAAACACAGTGAAATGGATAAAAAAATCCCGCGGTTAAGCGGGATTGTGTGTTTATTTCTTGCCAGTTTTCTGTTGGGCTAGCTCTTTATGTTTACCTTTTTTGTAAACATGCTCAAAACAATAGTTAGTTGCATCGATATAGCCTTCAACACTACCACAGTCAAAACGTTTACCTTTAAACTTATATGCTAATACACAGCCTGTTTGTGCTTGTTGCATTAGGGCATCGGTAATTTGGATTTCGCCACCTTTACCGGGCTCTGTTTGTTCAATAATGTCAAAGATGTCAGGCGTAAGGATGTAGCGACCAATAATTGCTAAGTTACTTGGCGCAGTGCCGGGCTCTGGTTTTTCTACCATGTTATCAACACGGAATAGATCGTCACGTAGCATTTGACCTGAAATCACGCCGTACTTATGTGTCTCTTCTTCTGGCACTTCTTCAACCGCAACAATGGAGCAGCGAAATTGCTTATAAAGCTCAGCCATTTGCGCCAGCACGCCTTGTTGTTCTTCATTGGTTACACAAAGGTCATCGGCAAGTATGACAGCAAAGGGGTCGTTACCTACAAGCTCACGTCCTGTTAGAATCGCATGGCCTAAGCCTTTCATTTCGCGCTGACGAATGTAAGTGAAGTACGCTGAATCAATGATGTCGCGAATATCCACTAACAGCTCTTCTTTGTTAGTACCACTGATTTGATGCTCAAGCTCGTAATTCTTATCAAAGTGATCCATCAAGGTGTTTTTACCACGACCTGTCACAATACAAATGCGGTTCATGCCTGCTTGGATTGCTTCATCTACGCCATATTCAATCAAGGGTTTGTTAACTACGGGCATCATTTCTTTTGGCATTGATTTGGTTGCGGGTAAAAAGCGCGTACCGTAGCCTGCGGCAGGAAAGAGACATTTTTTTATCATCGTACATCCTAGTATGTATATAAAGTTATCACGTTTTATACTGCTATATTATTAAAGACTTAATGCATATATCAGCAAATAGAGCACCTTTCTTTTTAAATGCGAAAGACTTCATTATTTGCGACTTTAAAGTTTGTTACTTCAGATCGTAGACACGAACATAATCGATTAAAAATTCCTGTGGAAAAATAGAGTTATCTATTCCTTTCTGTCCCCCCCAGCCACCACCGATAGCGAGGTTTAAAATCAGGTACATTGGCTTATCAAATGGCCAGGCTTCACCGTTACGCTGCTGGGTATGATAGAGCTTACCATCGTAGTAGAAGCGAACTTCATTACTATCCCATTCTGTTGCGTAAGTGTGGAAACCATCTTCTAATTTGTCATCTTGGATCACGCCTGGTATGGAGTTACCTAAAGTCTGGTTACGATCCGATTTATGGGTCGTAGAGTATGCAAAGTGTGGGTTGTAGCCAACATACTCCATGATGTCGATTTCACCACATGCAGGCCAGCCAACGGTTTTAATGTTGTCGCCGAGTAGCCAAATAGCAGGCCATGTGCCACGCCCTTGCGGTAGTTTTGCGCGTACTTCAACGCGTTTATGTACCCAAGAATGTTTTCCCGCGGTGGTTAAACTGGCTGAGGTGTAATAGGCGTCTTTACGTTGTTGATACCACTGAGTGCCGTTGGGATTGTAATCTGCATTTGGTACGGTTTCTTTCAGCGCTTCAATCACCAAGTTTCCATTTTCAATACGCGAGTTTTTACTGCTGGTGGTGTAGTACTGATCTTCTTGATTACGAATAAACTTTGTTTCGTATGTCCAATCTTTAGGGTTCGGACGTGTACCTGAATTGAACTCATCCGCCCATATTAAACGTTTGTGTTGTTTATCAACAACGTGAGATGAAGTGTCGTGTTGCGCGGCAAAGCTATAGCCAGAAAATAAAAGTAATGTGCTAGCAAGAAGTGTTTTTTTCATGACAAAACCTATTTGTTAAGTGCTCTATTGAGACGCTTTTTTACGGGTAGCGATAATAATAATGCTGAGTGTGGATATTTAATCATGTCGATAAATGCCGAAAGATCTTTGTGCTTTAACTTGGCAACTATCTCTAAATATTTACGCGCTGTGTTCATATTTTTAGTGCGATATTGCTGAGCGTTTACCGCACTGGCATCAAAGTTAAAGCTATTAACTAATTGGGTGTCATATTTCAGCAAGGTATCGATATGTTCGATATTAATGACACGTGAGATAGACCCTTCGCGAATGGTATAAATATAGCCGCAGTAATCGACAACTTGCGCTTTTGCACCAAAAGCGAGGCAATTAGCCAAGAAATAATAGTCTTCGCCAATCTTCACTTCTGGCCAATATCGCACTTGATGTTGTTTGATAAACGCATTGCGAAACAGTGGTTTCACATAACCTGTTGAATGTACATCACTGAACATTAAATTGGTTGCAATGAGGTGGGCAAGGCTGAAGTCGCCAACAGGTAATTCAGCACGGTTATAAATCGGTGTTGTTTGTACACCATCTGCGGTTTGTTCACAGAAGTTATCAATAATGATGTCGGTATCATTCGCTGCCATTTTTAGCATGACAGAAAGGCGCTCTGGTTGCATCGCGTCATCAGAATCGACCACTGCAATCCATTCACCTTGTGCCGCTTGAAAACCAATATTTCGCGCTGCACCCGGCCCACCATTTTGTTCACTAGTGAGCACTTTTACCCGAGGGTCGGGATGTTTGCTGACAACTTCCACGGTATTGTCGGTTGATGCGTCATCGACCACTAACACTTCAAGCTCAACGTCGGTTTGCTGCAAAACAGAATCAATGGCTTGAGTAATAAATTGAGCAGAGTTCCATGCCGCCATGACAACGGAAACTTGAATTGGATTTGCCATCTATAGAATCTCGTAATAAGTCAGATCAAGTGTAGCTTTTAACGTTGGCAAATAAGCCGTAAAAGAACCCACAGCCATGGGTAAGATCGCCTAAGGAATTGAGGATGCTACGGCTTGGCAGTAATGCATCCGGCAGTAACATCAGTGCGCCTTTTGCTAAGTAAGCGGAGCCTTTGAATAGGCAGCGAGCATAGCTTTTTGCAGGAGAGTTAATGCAAGATTCAATTTGAAACTCGGTGGCACCAATACGGAAACGACGCTTGAGCGCCCATTTCACATTAAGACGCTCTGGGCTAATAAACTCACTAATGATCGCATTTTGTACCCATAATATCTTGCCGTCATGACGACCAACTTGTTGGAACAATGCCTTATCTTCACCACCGAAAATCAGCTGGTTATTAAACGCTAATTGGTTTTGCGCAAAGAAGTGTAAATCAAGCAAAACGTTATTGGTTGCCGCCCAAGAAAGCGCAGCACCATCTGCCAGTTTACGTTCATGGTAAACCTTGGCTGCGGTATATAATGTTGCTGTGTCATCAGGATAAATTGGAAATTGTGGCCCTGTAGTCACTTGAACCTGATTATTTTGTAAGGCGACAAATAACGTTTGGATCCAGTTTGGATCGGCAATTGCGTCATCATCAACAAAAGCCAAATAATCAAAGCCTTGCTGTTGACCGAAGCGTAACCCGTTATTACGTGCGAAAGGGATACCTGCTGTAGTTTCCAATTGATGATGGATAGTAAAAGGGGTGTGCTGATACCGAGCAATCGCCTCAACTACCGCTTGATTGTGAGTTTTATTGTTTTCAACAACCAAAATATCAATGCTAAATGTATCATTGATATTTTGCTGCTGTAGGCTCTCAATACACTGGCAGAATGTCGCCATACGTGAGCCCGTAGTTAAGGTTGTGAGCAGTACTCTTTTCATAATTTAGCCACGAATAAAAACGAACAAGATCAGTGAGTGTCACCGTATTGAGTGAGGTGCTGTTTGCCTAATAAACCACTTACCACGCCGAGGTGTAGGGCAACGCGCAACTTCCAAAAATACTTTTGGCTGGTTTCTTGATTTATAAAGCGCAACGCATAGACATAACTAAATCCTGCTTTAGCGCCAGCGAGGAATGTCTGTTTTAAGCGATTGAAGGTACTCGCGTTATCGAGTAGTAACATCTTGCCGTGGGTTTGCCCACAACGAAAACGACGTTGATAAAGCCAGTCATACTCGGTGCGTGCTAGTGGTACATGCTCAGAGGCTTCTGCCTGCTGAGAAAAGGCAATGGTGCCACCTTTCATCGTTAACTGACGAAAGAAAATCGAATCTTCACCGCCAGAGCAACCGTATTCCAAATCAAAGCGCAGTGGGTGCTGTCGAATAAAATCAAGGTTGATTAAGGTATTACCGGAGTTGGCGGTTTCAATCTTGCCACTTGGTGCGATGATTGGCTCTTTTACTGATTGTAAATCGAGCGCTTTCACCCATTCAGGTGCTTGCTCTGGGTAAATACTGCGTACTGGGCCTATCACCACATCTGCTTGTTCGCGTTGTGCGGTATCAAGATGGGCGCTTAGCCAGTTCTCTACCACAAATTCATCGTCATCAAGGAAGATCAAATATTGACTATGATTGAGTGCCCACTCCAAACAAGCATTACGCGCAATTGAGATATTAGAGGCTGGCGCATGGAGATAATGAATCGCTAATGGTGACTGCTCGGCGTAGCTTTCGATTAAGGCTTTTGAATTAGCGTCCACCGAGTTATCAGCGATCACGATCTGTATTTGTTTACCGTCGGGGATTGCGACCTTCGCCAAGCTATCGAGTGTGTCGGTAACTTCTTGGCGATGATATGTACATAAACCGATCGTAATTACATTAGGATCAATCATGAACAGGCTTCCTTCTGAAGGCTGGGAAGAGCAAGGCTGCACAAAACCCCATTGACCAACCAAAGTGCATGATCATGGCTGGGATCCCTGAAAGCTTAGCACTGAGTGGGAACTGATCTGACTTACCCGTCGCGCCGACGAGTAAACAGGCGGCGATCCACAATAGAGCGGGTAGAGCAAAAATAAAATGCCACTCACTAAGCAATAACGCCATGAGTAATACAGGTACCACTGATAATGGGATCAACTGGCGCAGTTTCGGGATCGTGTGGTGCTTTATACAGTTAGCGGCACGACCTTTGCCATAGTTGTAGTATTGCTTAAATAGCGATTCTGGCGTTTTACGAGGGAAGTAAGTCATGTCCGTTTGACCCGTTAGCCAAATTTTGTAACCCGCATCGGTTAAACGCTTATCTAATTCTGCATCTTCGTTGGCGATGAAGGTTTCATCATAGCCTCCTACCGCGCGGTATGCCGATACTTTCATTAGTGCATGATGACCATGCTCAACCCACTTACCATCATTTTGTGCATTGCGGTGTGGTGAGCCACCGTTACCTAATTTGGAGTTTTGCGCGATAGCCGCTGATACTTGGAAAGGCGTATAACCCTCGGTGTACATACTGACGACAACAGAATCCGCTTGGTGTTTTTCTGCTTCACTGAGTAAAGACGCAATGAAATCATCTGGGTACTGACCATGAGCATCAATACGAATGAAGTATTCATAATCGTCACCAAATTGATCCACCGCTAAGTTCATAGCAGCACTTTGGATCTTATCTGGGTTGTGAAGCAATACAATGTGATCATCTTTTTCAGACCAACGCTCCACGATTTCTTGCGTGCCGTCATGGCTGCCACCATCAACCACAACCAGTTTACTGTTGTCTGTTAATGATGGAGAAAAATGCGTTAAAAGATCACCAATATGATCAGCTTCGTTTAAACAAGGAATGATAATTAAACAGCTCAAAATATAACCTTTAAGTCTTAGTTAAAAAGCAGAAATCACTAGCGGAAGGTGATTTTTTTATTGGATAAATCAATCGATAAAAAGTGTCGTGAGAATAGGAGCAATAACACGATATAACAGCTTAAAAAGAGAATGGCGCTAAAGCACAAATTGAAAAACTCGTGAGTAAACGGCATTAAAGGCAGATTCATCGCAGCGAATGCAGTAATACCTAATGCGGTGTAAATAGGCCATAAACTTTTTAAATAGCGGTAAAACGAGGTGTTAATTTCACTGGTCACCAAGTAGGTCGAGGTGAAGAAATACAGTGCATTAACACCTAAGAAGCTCCACAGTACTGCATGAATATCAATGGTTGAGGCAAAGTACAATGTCGGCAGATAAATAGCCGCAATGATCATTTGTACTCTAAACCACAAGCGAGATCGGTTCGTCACGATGATCGCAGTTTTGTTGATCATGCTGTAAGAGATAAACAAAAATGCAATACAGAAAAACTGAAAATAACCTGCCGAGGTGATCCACTTTTCTGAGAACAAGAAATTGAAGATCGTCTCAGAATAGATAAAGCCATATACGAACAGTGGAGAGGTGATCGCCCCTGTAATGAATAAAGCTTGGCGGATCGCCCGTTGTAAACTTTGTTGATCGTTTTGGCTGTTGGATAAATACGGCAATGACATGTCATAAGACGTGCCAGTTAAGATATCGTTGATGATATTCGATAAGCGTTTGGCAATATTGAAAAAGCCTAAATCGTATTTACCTATGTTGCTACCAATCACAAAAGATTCAAAGTGGGTAGAAATGCTCTCAACGGTTGTGATTAGGGTGTTATATAAACCAAATTCCCACGTTTCTTTAATTAAGCTCCAGCGGAATGACCAGCCCAACATTTTACGAGTCGGAATGTAGACAGCAACCAAGTTGAAAATCGAAATAATAGTTTGTGATAACACCAGTGCCCAGATATTAAAATCAAAGTAAAGCAAACTGAGGATAGTCAAAGCTGAAACCATCGCACCTAAAATAGTGCGGTAGCCCAAGGCTTTGTATTTTTGCTCACGAACTAATATAAACGTGAGGGTATGACCTGCCGCATCAAAGGGCATTTTTATCGCCATTAAATAGAAAGCGAGATTAAATACCTGAGACTGAAAGCTAAAAAGGTTTAAGGAAATAACAAAACAAGCGATCAGTGCAAAAGCGAATCCCGATAAACTAAGAAACGCTAAAATGGTACTAAATTCGCGCTTGCCAAACTCGTGGTATTTAACAATCGCGCTTTGCCAGCCTGAGGGCAGAAAACTTGAAATAATATAGATGATGGATAGTGCAAGGGCGACTAAACCAAAGTCTTCTGGAGCCAGTATTCTTGCCGTATAAGTAAATACAGCGAAGTTAATGATCGGCGGAAATAGCTTACTGGAAAACAGCCACAACATACCGGATATGGATGACTTAGACATAGGGATGTTCTTTGATGTTGGTATCTAAGAGAAAGGCTCTCTGGAAAATAATACGACAAGTGAGAACACTTGCCGCATTGGCGCGGTAATTAGTCGAACTTACCGTCAGTGTCTTTAGACCAACGAGTTAACGCTGTTTGTAGGTTGCCTGGTAGTTCTATGTGGTTTTCAACTAACCAGCCAGGGTAAACATTGGTTGAGCGGATCAACTTCATCACGCGGTCAGGATGAATACCTATGTTTAGAAAGTTCACCAATTGCAGTAATTTAGCCGCACCAAGTACCACAAATTTTGGCACCATATAGACTTTAACGTCTGGAAAGTGCTCTGCTTTAAATGCTTCGATGATTTGTTCTAGGGTATAACGATCAGGGTAAGCACCGTTAAATAATTCAAAGTTATTGTCTGTTGCACGTGCCACTTCAATGGCAAAGATCAAATCTTCCACATAGATACAGGCTTTAATGGTGTCTTTACGACCTGGGTAGACAAAGAAGCCTTTACGCATCATTGCTGCAAGGCGAGTAAAGTTGCCGCCTTCACCTGGGCCAAAGACGACAGCAGGACGAACAATAGTCAGTTGATGCTCACTATTGCGTTCAAGCCATGCTTTATGGATTTGTTCAGCTAACATTTTCGAGTAGCCATAGGCTGAGTTTGGCGTTAATGGGCTATTTTCATCTTTTTGCTCTTCACCTGGACCGTATGGCGAAATTGAACTGGTAAAGACGATTTCTTTAATATTATTACGCTCAGCAAACTGACAAACGTTATTAGCCCCTGCAATATTGGTTTCGTAGTACTCGTGAGTGGGGTGCCCTGGTGTGGTGTGAATCGCAGCAAAGTTGTAAATACAGTCAATAGGCTCATCAATCACTAAATCATTGAGGTTTCTAACGTCATGGTTTATGTAAGTAACTTCATCGTGACGCACTTTAGGCTCGCGAATATCAATCGAATAAACCTTCACCCCTTCAGCAATAAATTTCTTGATGTAATGGGAAGCAATGAAACCGGAACCACCAAAAATAGCCACTGTTTTCATGAAATATTACCTTTATTATTTAATCTTTTTGCTTTGTGAGCGCTACTTTCTAGCTCAATCCAGCAAAAACAAAACATGACATGTGCGAGGGTGAATTGGGCAAACCAGTCAACTTCAAGCACACTTCTTGATATGAAAAACACAAAGTACGCAACGGGAATGAAATCACTTTTTTGAAAGTGTCCGCAGGCAATTAAACGAATGTTATAAAGCAGTCGTGCCAGTATCAAAAGGTAGATGGTGAGGCCGACATAACCGAAATGTACTGTCCAATGGATAAACATGTTATGGAAGTTAAATCCCACCCCTGGTGGTACTAAACCAATTTTCCACACCGCATCGCCGATCGGATTTCCAATCTGGAATATAGCATCATAGCCAGCACCTAAAATGGGCGCTTGGGCAATGGCCTTATCCCCTTCAGCCCAAATTAGTGTTCGGCTGGTTAAGGTTGGATCTTTCCCGATTTCAATCATGAAGTGGTTAAATTCAGGAGTGCCAAAGATGATATAGACAAAAATGATGACACACATAGCGAGCAAATAAAGCAGATTAACGGTCGCTTTTTGTGCGCGTTGGGTGATCGCAAAATTGGAGAAATGATATAAACAAAAGCACGCAAAAATAGAGCCAAAAGACGTTACTGTCGCCCCCAGAGATTTGGCTTTTAACAGTACAGCAATAGAAAAGACGATCGACAACAGCCCGATAATCTTTTCGACTTTATTCTTAGCTAGGGTGTAAAACAAACCAAATCCCACGAAAAAACCAATCGAAGCGGTTTGTGCTAAAAAGTTCTTACTACCAAGATAACCAATTAAAACGGTTTCTCCTGTCATACCGTTCGTCTCTACCCGGTGAGAGACTAAGCTCAGCGCCATAATAATAATGACGCTGCCTGATAAGCCGACAAAGAACTGTTCTTTTTTGATGTTATAGGCAACGGCAATACCTATCACAGTTGTTAAAATAAATTGTATTGATGAGCGAAATGTCGCTTCTGGATATTGTGACCATAATACGGAAAGCAAAGCGAGTATCGGGTAGACCATCACCATCCAATTATATTGGATTCCTAATAATGTTCGGTGAAGGTGGAATATAATAACGGTGCCACCGACAAGAATAAATAATAGGGCGGCCACCGATCCTAGAAAGGTATTCCAAACCAGTGCAGAAGTGATAAGGAAAGAGGCAGTAATACCTATTGCAGTATCTTTTTTAATTTCAAGCATCGTTATTATTTAAAGCGAGCGAATAACAGAGAGTTAACCGCCCGCTAAACCTTTTTAAATAGCGGTTACATCACTTTATTGATCATAACGGCATCGATATTGATCCCATATGCACTGAACTTATGTATCGCTTGCTCTATGTCATTACGTTTGGTTTTATTCGCAGCGACAGTTAAGAGATTTACATCTGATATTTTTGCCACAATTAAGGCATCGCTACTAATAAGGCTTGCTGGTGTATCGATAATGATCTTATCAACATGCTGTTTTAATTCATCAAGTATGGCATTAAAACGCGATGATGAAAGCAGCTCTTGGGGATCGGAAACGGGCTCACCAGCGTTAATGACAAGCAAATTATCGAGGTGAGATTTCGCCATAATATCATTGATAGAAAGCGTATTATTGAGCAGCTCACTTAATCCTTTCGGTGTTGATAGTGCCGTTCCACGGTTATGAAGATCGACATGGATCAATGCCACTTTCTCTGTTTGTGCTAATGATTGTGCCAGATTAACAGCAAGTGTAGTCTTTCCTTCATTGGCTAATGCGGATGTGATCATCACGGTACGTTGATCTGGGGTTAATGCTAAATTCAATGCGGTTCTTATGTTACGGATCCCTTCAAAGAAAGCGGGTTTTTCTTTGATATTTAGCGTTTGTTCATCAATAGGACCTTTCTTTTTCGCTAGACGTTTCACAAACGGGAGATCACCTAATGAAAAGAGTGCGAAGTAACGTTCAAACTCTTCTGATGATTCAACCGTGGTATCGAAAAACTGGATAGCAAAAAGAATACAGAGTGCTAAGCCAAAGCCAACAATACCTGCAATCAAAACATTCTTTTTAATATTAGGGCCTGACGGATAAGCTTTTAGTGCGTAGTCCGTAAAGTGGGCAATAGAATCTTTGTAGTTATCTGTTGCAAGTGTTTCTTTTTGGCGATCAAGAAAAGCTTGAAGTAGCCGCTTATTGGTATCCACTTCTTGTTTAAGTGACTGATAATGTAACTTTTTAACAGCAAGTGATTGGAACTCTTCTTTTTTATTGTTTATTTCAGCGGTGAGATCTTGTTCTTGACGTTGGTTGCTTTCAAGTTCTTTATGAATACCTTCAACTAAACGTGTCAGCATGCGATCTTTGCGCGCACGAATAGCTCTTAGTTGAGATTCTGCTTCAAGCATTTTCTCATGTTTAGGACCGTAGCGTTTTGATAGCTCTGCAACCAGATTTTCAGCATCTGTTTCCGCGTTAGTGATGTCTCGAATTTGTGGGTGATTAGAGATTTCACTGATTGAATCTATTTGGTTGTAACTAAGATGACGATTACCTCTTAGTGTGGTGTAAAGGGACTCTGTTTGTAAGCGTTTATCAGTTACTGCCGCTAACCGATTGGTTAAGTTAATCAATTCACTATTAGCAAGTTCATCAACCGCAATCGTATTAACCAATTTCTCTTTGGCTAAGTAGTCAGTGAGTTTTTTCTCTGAAGTATTAAGTTGCGCTTTTAATTCGGTTAAGCGTGAGGTTAACCAGTCAGAGGCTTTTTTATTTGTCTCTTCATTAATATCGACATAATAATTGATGTAAGCCTGACCTACAGCATTAGCAATATTGGCTGCTAAAGTTGGATCTTTAGAGGTGTACGTCACCATTACTAATTGGGTTTTAGCAACAGGCGTGATCAATAAGTTTTTAGCAAAAATCTGCAATGCTTTTAATTGTTCTGGTGTGGTGTGAGTCAAACTATCATTGACACTTACACTGCCATCAGAAGGCTGTTTTAAATCAATCAGCCATTGCTTAATTCTGGTTTTTATTGAACCGTGTTGTGATGCATCCGTCCCCATAAACGCAGCATTATTCGTGAGATCTAAATTCGAGATCACTTTTGCGGCAATCACATTGGAACGCAATAATGCATATTGTGTGGCATAAAATTCTTTTTGCGTAGGATCGTAATTGGGCAAAGTTTGCAATGAAATCGGTTTTAGTGGTGTTGCATCAATCATTAATGTTGATGTTGCTGAATAAGAGTTCGTTGCTAATGGAGACTTCAAAAAAACGACAGTACAGAAAACCACGGTCAGTAACACAATCCACTGCCAATTATTTTTGATGCGATTAAAATATTTAGAGAAATTAATCGTTTCGTCTTTTACAACCAACTCTTCTGGTGATTTAAATAACATATTAATTTAACTCTATAAAAATTAGAAAAAGCTTTGTCCAACGACAATGATATCGCCAGGTTGAATTTCCATATTGACACTGGCATCGTCAGTTTTTAATTTGTTGTCAGCATCTTTAATGGTGATGTCATCCGTGTCAGCGCGATCGGTAAAACCGCCAGCAAGTGCAACGGCTTTTTCTACACTCAGATTCGGTTGATACTCGTAACCACCTGGTCTTCTTACTTCACCTCCCACGTAAATTTGTTTGAAGTTCAGCAGATTTACCATCACTTGAGGATTAAGAAGGTAGTCACCTTTTAATCCTTGTGTGATTTCATTTTTAACTTGCGATAAGGTACGACCTTTTAATGTGATAGCGCCAAGGTAAGGGTAATTAATTTGGCCACTGTCAGGAATCAGGATTTCATCAAACGATAAATTGTCTTCGCCATAGACTTTTATTTGGATCTTATCACCGGGGGACAGTTGGTAATGTGTTGTATCAATTTGTGCCGCATAAACATGGGGAACAAAGGCAAATAAAAACAAGCATAAGTACGCTTTTAATTTATTTTTCATAGCGAATCCAATTTAAAATTAGCAGAAAAGTAGACAATATTTTGGTCGTAATCATTGATAGGGACGGTCGAGCGATTGCTTTCTTTTGTCCATCCAGTAACAAAGGTTAAATAATTTCTAAAGACATACCCGATAGAGGTTTCATAGCCTGTGGTTTTATCGGTTCGAAGACCACTGGTATATTCGTCGGTTAAATAGTTTGCCTTAACTTCGCTGTACAGTCGGTTAAGCCAAAAGTGTTTCCATGAAAAATCGTAATACGTTTCTTTGCGATAATCGTTTTTGGCATCAGGGTCGAGAATTTCTCGTTTTGTCTCTAACCGAAATGTTGAACGTTTTACTGGTGACCAAGCGAAATCACCTCGCCATGTTAAGCCACTAAACGTTGGACGATCGGCTTGAGCAAAGCTTTTATTTTGCCAGCCAAGCATCAGTGAACCGTTGGTATCTTTATTGATGCCTAATTTCGATCCCAAAAAGAAATAGCTCGTATTGTTATCAAGAGTGCTACCTTCAAATCGATTATAGAGATAAGTACGATCTTGATTTTCTATTCGGATAAAAAACGCACTCACATCGGAAGGGCGGTAAGTAAATTGACCTTCCAGTAATAGATCATTGAAGTCATCAAAACGAGTCGAAGATAAATCACTAGGCGCCGGTAAGTATCGGTAGTTCTTAAAACGCTTAGTGTTAAAACCAGCACCAAACTCTAATCGCCCTCGTGCCCATTGTGCCCCATATATGTAATCAAGCATGCCGTGCTGCGCATCGTATTTAACCGGTTCAGTTACATAGGGAAGAAGATCATCGCGAATGTCGGAACGGCCGTCATGTGATTGTATATATTGATATTTGAACTTTATTTTATTACGCATTGTAAAATGCTGCTCAATATCTAATTCTAAGTTTTGATCAATAAAATTATCTTGTTCACTGTTTAAGAACGTTGCTTTCTTAGCATAGTAGGTAAGATCATAAGTATTGGTACTTTTCTCACCATTAATAATAAATCCGGGCGTTAGCTCTATAACAGGAGACGAAATAGGATTTTTGGCTACTTGGGTAATATTATCGTTAATTAAATATTTACTGAAGATAAAAGGACTTACTTTTACATGTAAAGGGTTAGCCCATACAGAAAAAGTCATACAGCTTGATAATAATAGAAGTACTATTTTTAAACGCATGTCTTTTTTGTGTTCTCTAAATTAGATACTAAAAATGAATAAGCCTACGACTCTGAGGCGTGTGTTATATGATAGGTTTCGATTATTTTTTTACGCTACCGCCCTTAGGTTAAAGCTCCCAAAGTGCTTGTGGTGTTAACGCTAGAGTGACATTTTGTTGTCTTTTCTTTGAAATTAGCTTTAAAACGTCAGAAAAAGGTATCACATTAACTATTTCTGACACTTTACTTGGTGTTTGTTACATCTAAGTTATGGCATTAAAAGTAAGTCAATGGTAGCTGCAAAATCATAGGGTTACAATTTTATAATTTTCAATAGTGGTAGTTTGTCCTGATATCACAATGAGTGATGATTTAGCTATCCTTGATTTGTACTACTATTGTTTTATCTCGATATAGGATAACGCGATAATTTGTGAAAGTGTCAGAAAATTGACATATTTGAATAGCACAACATTTTGCGCCAGTTGAGGTAAAGATATTTAGCTGATATCCGCTGAAATTGTGATTGCCGTTTTTATTGCGTTGTACTTGGACTATGTAAAAATTCTACTAGCGTGATAAACTGCGCGATTGAGTATAAACTTTCAATAAGCGGCTATTAGAAACCAATAGTACGCTATCAGATTTGGAGTGAACTATGGCCAGTCGTGGCGTAAATAAGGTTATCTTAGTCGGTAACTTAGGAAATGATCCTGAAGTTCGTTACATGCCAAATGGCGGTGCAGTAGCAAATATTACTATTGCGACATCAGAATCATGGCGTGATAAAAATACTGGCGAGCAGCGTGAAAAAACCGAATGGCACCGCGTTGCTTTATACGGTAAGTTAGCAGAAGTTGCTGGTGAATACTTACGTAAAGGTTCACAAGTGTACATTGAAGGCCAATTACAGACGCGTAAATGGCAGAACCAGCAAGGTCAAGATCAGTACACAACAGAAGTGGTTGTTCAAGGCTTTAACGGTACTATGCAAATGCTTGGTGGTCGTCAAAACCAAGGCGGCCAAGCGCAAATGGGGGGCCAACAGCAAAACAATAATTGGGGTCAGCCTCAGCAGCCGGCTTCAGCACCTGCTCCTCAGCAGAACTATGCGCCGCAGCAGCAATCAGCACCACAGCAGCAGGCTCCTCAACAGCCTCAGCAGCAGTACAATGAGCCACCAATGGATTTTGACGACGATATCCCATTCTAAATCCTGTATAAAATAATCATTGAATATTAAGAAGCAGCGTTTAACGCTGCTTTTTTTATATCTTGATAATGATAAGTCAGGCGCTTTTTTTTATAAAATCAATAAAACATTTCGTTTTAGTGTGTTGATAGTTCAACTTTAGGTAGTAGGCAAATGTCGTCTGTTGGGGCAGTTGTAAATGCGTTAAAACAGGGATCAGTAAACCATGGGCTAACTCTCGTTGTACGTTTTGTGGTGAGATTAATATTAGCCCCATATGTTCGACGGCACTTGCGATTAAAATTTCTGGATTTGAGGTAGTGAAATTACCTTGTAAGCGTAGCGTTAACCCATTATCGAAGGCATATTCATGGGCGTGATTATGCTGATTTAGTAGTAAGCAATTATGTTGTGCCAGTTGCTCTGGTGACTCAATAGGATCATATTGCTCTAAATAAGACGGAGAGGCGTAAAATCTCGCATTATCTGAAAATAGGGGGGTGGCGATATAACTGGCAGAATTAAAATTATCGATTTCACTACAAATAATAATGTCGAGATTTAAATCAGGTAATTGTCCTGGCGTGATGGTGTGAAGCGTAATATTGATATTGGGGTATCGCTGACAAAACGCGGCAATAATATTGATCAAAAAATGACTTCCCGTACTTAATGGGGCGCCAACATGTAATGTGCCACTCATCTTTTCATTAGTTGCCGTCGTTTCGGTGATCAGCTGTTGCCAATGTTCTAATAACGTTTGACTTCGCTGAAAAAAAACATCTCCGGCATCAGTAAGTGATAAATGGCGGGTTGTACGTTTTAATAAAGGAACCCCAAGCTGTTGTTCAAGCCAAGACAAACGTTTTGATAAGGCTGAGTTTGATATATCAAGATACTTCGCGGCTTGAGAAAGCGATCCTTGATGAATGACAGCGACAAAGCTTTTAGTGCAGGTGATCCAGTCCATGGTGATAACCTTTCCTTGTTTCTTTCACGCATAATATGAGATTGATTGTTTCATTATGCGACACATTGTGTTTTGCTCAATGTAACGTATCGCGTTAAATGAAAATAGCGCGTGACGGAATGATATTGTGGATATATTAACCTTAAAATGAAAAACACTTCATAATGGTGCTCTACTATATAAGTTGTAGCTGATAATAGTAAATTGATTTGAATAATAGTGTGTAGAGTTAGGATGTTATGAGAAAAGCCTCAGGGATGAAGTTAACTAATCGGTTAGTTGCTTTTGTTACAATGATTGTTATTTGCGCCATCTTCGTTATTTTCATCGGAGGTGCACTGAGTTTTCGTAAGCTTGGTCAGGATTACTTAACCCATTATTTAAACGGTGTTGTTCAAGTTATTGATCAAGAGCTTGCTGATCCTCAAGGTGGCGCATCATTATCTCGTTGGCTACCTAAGCTTTTAAAATCCAGTAATGTCATGGGGTTAACGGTAACGAGTCCACATGGCGTGGTGTACGCCTATAAAAGTATGGAGTCGATTACTGATCCTAATATTCTCTATGACAGTGAATATCAACTTCAACTAAACCCTCAGTACAAAGTGACAATTGAATCTATTCCACCTTATGCTGAGTCTACGTATTCACTCGGCGCGATGTCATTTATTAGTCTCGCTATCGGCATTGTTATTTTTGGTTTAGTACAAGGGGTACGTTGGTTAAAGCTTCAATTACGTGGCTCTGAATTATTAGAAACGCGAGGAAGAATGATTTTAGCCGGAAAGGTTGATGATTATGCGGTGGGTGATGATCATGAATGGCCTGGCACGGCAAGTTTAGCCATGGATCAATTAATAAAAGAACTGAAAGATGCCCGCCAAGGGCGTAGCCGCTTTGATACCTTTATTCGTACCCATACTTTCCTTGATCAACTCACAGGTGCTGCGAATCGTATCCTATTTGATAGTCGCTTAAAGTCCATGCTGCAAGAGCCTGATAATCAAGGCTCGGTTATCTTGTTACGCTTGGCTGATTGGGATGACGTGGTCTCTGAAGAAGGGAAGTTAATTGCTGATGAATTTATCCAAGATGTCAGTATTATTCTGTCTAATTTTATTCAGCGCTTCCCTGACACCATGTTATCGCGTTACTACGATGCTGAATTTGCAATTTTGATCCCACAACAATCAGCGAAAGAAATTAAACTCTTTATTAATCAACTATTGAATGCGCTCGAACGTTTGTCTCCGCCATTATCAATGGAACGAGACAACTGGTGCCATATTGGCGTGACGGACTTCGAAGGTGGGGAGCGGCGAGGTCGTATTATGGATGAAGCTGATATCGCATTACGTAGCTCGCAATTACAAGGCTCAAACAGTTGGAATCGTTTTACCAAGGAAAGCCATTATGAAGATGATCGAGGCAGTGTGCGTTGGCGAACGTTGTTTGATCGGATTTTAACCCATGGTGGTCCTTTGTTGTATCAGCAGCCTATCTTTAATGCCGAGAATAACATTGTGATCAGTCGAGAAATACTTGCACGTATTCAAGATGAGCATAGAAAATTGATCAAAGCGTCATTCTTCATGCCTATTGTAAATCAAGTTGGATTCAATCAACGTTTTGATCGCGCTGTCATTAATCAGATATTCACGTTATTAAAAAGAGAATTAACACCAGAAGTTTACTCAATAAATATTAGTGCTTATTCATTATTAGATAAATCTTTTACGAAATGGTTATTCAATGAATTATTACAATTGCCACGACCATTACTGAGTCATGTGATATTTGAAATATCTGAAAGTCAATTAGTCAAAAACCTTGATGCCTTACGTCCGGTATTAAAAAAATTAGTAGGGCTTGGATGTAAACTAGCTGTTGATCAAGCTGGACGTACGATTGTAAGTACACACTACGTTAAAGAGGTAAAAGTTAATTACCTTAAATTGCACCGAGGACTTGTGAGAGATATTAATAAACGACAAGAGAACCAGCTTTTTGTAAGAAGTATGCTAGGTGCTTGTGATGACTCAAATGTTCAAATTATTGCTGTTGGTGTTGAAACCGATAAAGAATGGGAAATATTAAAACAATTGGGTGTTTCTGCAGGTCAAGGTCGTCTATTTGCCAAAGAAGATGTGATTTTATAAAAAATAACCATTTGTTTTATTTTAATAAATTCAATGTTTTTTAAACAGTATTAATTAAGTGATGTTTATCAATAATTTTATCGTATATCATTGGGGCGGTAATTAACTGCTGCTAACCTTATCAATAAAAAAGCATCATACAGGATGTATAGCCTTTTTCTGGTCGATTATGAAATACGTATTCTCTAAGCTTTTTCAGCGAGCGAGTTTTCAACCCTCTGCTGCTTTGGTTTTCTATACCGACACGGTTGTCCTTGTCCAAGCGAAAACTGAACATTTTATTGTTGATCGTATGGGGGTCTCTAATGTTTCTGATTGGAGCGATGCTGCACGCAACTTAATTACACAATACCAACTCTCAGGTACCGATTTAAAATTAGTACTAGGGCATGGTTTATATCAAAGTTTAGTGATTGATAAACCAGAAGTGAGTATTGATGAACTGTCAACCGCACTGCCTTTTTTAGTCAAAGATTTAGTCAATGAGTCGCCGTCTGAATTAGTCGCTGATGGTTTTCCTGCCACAGCTAAAGATCGTTTACAGGTTTTTGTCGCATCAAAACAACTGATCACTCAGGTTGTCTTAGCGTGTCATGATTGTGGTTGCCGTGTCTCGGATATCACAACAGAAGACATTGCATGGAGTCGCTTTTCTGATCCTAATCGTAGTCAACTTATTCTCCATGCTGATGTTGATGGTAATCTGCAGTTAACTGCATTTAATGAACAAATGCTGTGTTTTCAACGTCAATTACGTGGTTTTACTTTACCGTTATTTGATCGCCAAGCGCTGGATGGTGGTAGTTTTCAGCTGGATAATTTAGCGCTTGAATTACAACGTTCATTAGATTTCATTAGTGCGCAGTTACGTAATAATCCAATTAGTCAGCTGATCATCAGTTGTGATAACGAAGATAATCAAGCTTTAGCAGAAGAATTAAATAAACGTCTAAATATCAATGTAGAGGCGATTCAAGAGGTTGATCCTTTACTTGATACTAATGCTGCGCGTTTAGGCTGGGCGGCATTACAGCGGCCTAAAAACGCGATAATCAATCTATATTCTGACAATTTACTGCCAACTAAGCAGTGGATGACACTCACCAATATCGTTGCCAGTTGGGTGGCACTTATTGCCATTTTCGCGATGTGGGCGGGTTGGAATGCATGGCAGAACACGATTGAGCAAAAAAAATTAGCGCAACAAACATCCTTATTAAGTGCTGAACAACAAAAACTTGATCATGCCAGAGTACAAGTTGCCGCATTGCTGTCAGATCCTTTAAAAGAGAATCACGCTCATGAGCTTGAAAAAGAAATCGCGGCAAAGCGTGCCACCCTTAAAGTCATTGAAGAGCATGATGATAGTTTAAAGGTTGGCTATGCGGGATTGTTACAGCAGTTAGCTGATGCGGCGAGTAGCGATATCTCGGTTCAACAGATTTATGTCTCAGGCACTTCAATGGATTTAAGTGGATTAGCACGTAACCCTGATGCTGTTCCTCGCTGGGTAGGAGCATTTAAAACTTATCCATCATTAGCTGAACGTCGTTTCCAAATGATGTCATTGGGTCGTAATGATAAAAATGTCGTGACCTTTCAGTTACAAGCTGAGCGTAAAAGCATCATTAAGGGGGGCGAACAATGATCAAGTGGGATGAGCTAAGTCAGCGTTTTGCTGCTTTGTCGGTGCGTGAGCAATGGTTAATTGCTATCACAGGTTGGTTTGGCATCTTGTTTATTGGCTATATGCTAATTATTGAGCCACAAATGGTGACCTTACAGACGGTTAAAACAGCATTGGTGGATACCAAGAATGATGTGATCACCGCACAAAATCAATTGATTGTTGCAAATAGAAAATTACAGCAAGATCCGGATAAAGCGATTAACCAAAAATTGGCACAATATCAGCAAGAAGATAAAGCCTTACAACAAGCGCTAGAAGCAAAAATTGGTAGTTTGATCACGCCGGTTCAAATGGCTGGCTTGCTAGAGCAAGTTCTACGTCATAGCTCGGCATTAAAATTAGAGTCAATGACGTCATTACCGTCATCCCAACTAGTGAGTGGTGATCAACAGGGGTACTTTGTTCACCCCATTCGCTTAACGTTTAAAGGGCGTTACTTTGATGTGGTGAATTACTTAAATAAATTGGAAGCATTACCGGTTAAATATTACTGGCGAAGCCTGAGCTATCAGGTTGATAAGTATCCATGGGCAAAGGTGGAACTGGAAGTGTATACCTTAGGTGAGAGTAAGGACTTTATTGGTGGATAAGAAAATGACATGGATGGCAGCTTTACTTTTAAGTTTATGCGCCTTCGGTGCTTATGCTGCTCAAGATCCTACTGCACCATTAGGTTGGGTGGCGAGTAAAGCCAAAACGAGCCAAGCACAGGCACGATTGCCACAGTTACAAAGTATTATTTGTGATGGTCAGCAGTGCTCGGTGATTTTAAGTGGTCAAGTGGTCAGCATTGGCGAACGCGTCAATGGTTACACTCTGACAAATGTTTCTGAAAGTAGTGTTACTTTAAGTCGTAGTGGCAAAAAGTGGCATTTGGCGTTATTTGCTGAAAATATACGAACGAATTAAGGTTAAATATTATGCGTCGAATTCTTCTAGGGATCACCATTGCATCCTTAGCGGGCTGTTCAACTAATATGGGGCATCAAAACCCTGTTGAAGTGAAGAAGGCCTTAAATGAAGCTGCGAATGAAGCGAGTAGCCGTCCGTTAATGGAGCTACCGTCTGCGGTCAATGCTGATCTTATGCCATCACTTGATAGCAATATTAACCCTGCTAATTCTTCGTTAGAAAAGCGTTTTCGTGTTAATGCTAAAAATGTTGAAGCCAATGCATTTTTTACCAGTTTAGTAAAAGGCACGCCATTTAATATCGTCATTCATCCTGGTGTTACTGGCCGTATTACGATGAAATTAAATGATGTCACTCTCGATGAAGTGCTAAATGTCGTGTCTGATATTTACGGTTATAGTACGACGCGTAAAGGGAATATTATTCAGGTTTTCCCTGCAACGCTACGGACTGAAGTGATCCCCGTTGATTATTTACAATTACAGCGTAAAGGTAAGTCATTAACCTCTATTACCTCCGGTTCTATTAGTGATGGCGATAATAATTCATCATCAGGTGATGATAATAGTAGTAGCTCATCATCAAGTGGTGGTAATACCACAACGGGCGGCACAACGATTGAAACGACCTCGGACAGTGATTTTTGGACACAGTTAGAGAAAGTCGTGAGTGGCATGATTGGCTCTGGTGATGGTCGAAATGTCATGGTATCACCGCAAGCGGGTCTTATTTCGGTTCGCGCCTTCCCTAATGAATTACGTGAAGTTAAAGAGTTCTTGGGCATGTCTCAACGTCGTCTAAAGCGTCAAGTCGTGCTTGAGGCGAAAATCATGGAGGTGACACTTGATGATAGTTACCAACAAGGTATTGATTGGAATAACTTAACGCGCAGCATTGGTGGTACAAATATTGTTGTGAATGGTGTTGAAAATGCAGCAGATATTGTTGCTGGTGCACTACCCGGTGGTAATGCCATCTCAGAACTTTTAGGTGGTCAAACTAACGTTACTATTTCAGATGGTAACTTTAGTGCGGTGATGAGCTTCTTATCAACTCAAGGGGATTTGAATGTACTTTCTAGCCCGCGAGTGACAGCTGCAAATAACCAAAAAGCGGTGATCAAAGTCGGTGGTGATGAATACTTTGTGACAGACGTTTCAAGCAGCAACGTCTCAGGTGATAACAATAATGTTTCGCCAGATGTCTCATTAACCCCGTTTTTCTCTGGTATTTCGTTAGACGTAACGCCACAGATTGACGACCAAGGTGGCGTTTTATTACATGTTCACCCAGCGGTTGTTGATGTGCAGAATGAACAGAAAACGATTGAAGTCGGTACTGAAAAACCTATGGTATTACCGTTGGCAAAAAGTACTATTCGCGAATCTGATTCAATCATCCACGCCCGAACAGGTGATGTTGTGGTGATTGGTGGTTTAATGAAATCAAGCATTAATGATCAAGTCTCGAAGGTTCCTCTGCTTGGTGATATTCCTGGGATTGGTAATTTATTCCGTCATATCAATAAAGTGAAAAAGAAAACTGAATTGGTGATCTTACTTAAACCGACAGTTGTGACTGACAATACTTGGAAACAAGAAATTGAACGCTCTCGATCACTGATTAATGAATGGTTCCCTGAAGAAGGGTAATTCATGTATCTCGAACACTTTGGTTTTAGTCAGCAGCCTTTTTCTTTAACACCGAATACCTCTCTTTTCCATGCGCTGCCATCACATATTGAAGCGATTCAAACCGTGTTGGCAGCACTACAAATGGGCGAAGGGATCACACAGGTATCAGGAGAGGTAGGAACGGGTAAAACCTTAGTGTGTCGTATGTTGATGACCCAATTGCCAACTCATTTTGATCTTGCTTACCTACCGACGCCAGCCTGTAGTGGAATAGAATTAAAGCGTTCATTGGCAAAAGAATTAAGCCTACTACCCAATAGTGACCATGCTTTACTGACAGAGCAAATTCAGGATGAATTAATCACTCGCCGATTGAATGGTCAATCGGTGGTAGTGTTACTCGATGAAGCACAAGCGTTGTCAGATGATGCGTTAGAAGCGATTCGTTTATTCGGTAATTTAGAAACTGAACAAGAAAAGCTACTACATATCGTTTTACTCGGACAGCCAGAGCTTGATCAACGATTAGCTCAGCATCAATTGCGTCAATTACGTCAACGGATCACATTTCGTGCTGTTTTACGGCCATTAACCTTGGCTGAAACCGTTGCATATATACAACACCGACTGTATCAAGCTGGCTATACTGACATGGTGTTTAGCTTGTCGATATGCCGCGCAATTTGGTATGCCAGTGGTGGCATACCACGATTGATCAATCAACTATGCCATAAGTCCTTACTTGCCACTTTTTGTGAGCAAAAATATATCGTTAGTAAAAAAGAAGTTCTCATGGCTATTCGGGATACCCTTGGTGCAAAACAACCTAAGTGGTCATTTCCTATATTGTGGGGATGGAGTCATTCATGAGTGAATTAAATCGCCGACTTAATGAGTTGAGCCAAGTAAAACTCGCTTCTGTATCACAGCAGGGCTCTCCATTACGTGCAGCAGAAATAGCACCTATACCAACATCAGCATGGCCGAAATGGGTAACTGTTGGTTGCTGCACCATGGCATTTGTCGGTATGGCGTGGTGGTTAAATCAACCTGATAGTGTTGTTACACCAGCCATGGCACAAACAGAAATAGCCGCAGAGCCTATTGTTGATCAACCTGAAACGACGAAAGAGATTGCATCAGTTAAACCGTTATCAACCATTGCAGTGAAAACACCTGTAGCATCAGATGAAATTAAAACGGCAGTTGTTACAGAACAACCACATTCAAAGCGTATTGATAAATCAGTCACAGCTGAGCTTACGAATATGCCTGTCGCTCAAGAATCTCTTGAAAGTGAAAATGAACAAAAAGAGTTACAAAGCTCTTATGATCAAGGCTATGAAAGCGGTTATGAAAAAGCATTGGCTGCGGTTGAGCGAGAGCATAAAGTCCAGTCAAAGCCACCTGCGCCAAAACCTGTTAAAAGTGAATTATCGATTCAAACGGTTTCTTTAACGCCAAAAGAATTGGCGCAAGTTGAATACTTAAATGCAGAAAAAGCCTTAGAGCAGCAAAACAGTAAACAAGCGGTTATTAATTTAGAGTCGGCTTTAAATTATCGACCGGATTGGATCATGGCAAGGCAACGTTTGGCGGCATTGTATTATGGGCGAGGCAATGTAAGAGAAGCGATTGCGACGCTTGAAAAAGGGCTAGCAAAGCAACCGAATCAACCCCAGTTACGTTTAACACTCGCAAAATTATTGGTCAATGAAAACCAAAATCAAGCGGCATTAGCGGTGTTAAATGATAAAAGTGGCAGCATGGATTCACAGTATTTAGCTATGCGTGGCGCGTTAGCACAAAGATTAAATAACAATGTGGTAGCACTTCAAAGTTATCAACAATTAGTGCGTTTAGCGTCATTTGATGGTCGCTGGTGGATGGGATTAGCGATTGCTCAAGACCGGAGTGGTAATGCAGAAAAAGCCCGTGAGTCTTATCAAAAAGCGTTACAGCTAGGTAATATCTCAGCGTCATCACAACAATTTATTCAGCAGCGTTTAGTTGCATTAAAATCGCATAGGAGCTAGCCGATGCAAATTCGATTACGTAAACGCTTAGGCGACCTTCTGGTTGATGAAAATATCATTACGCAGCAACAACTAGAACAAGCACTGACAAAACAGCAATCAACGGGGCGTAAGCTTGGTGACACCTTAATTAATCTAGGGTTTCTTACTGAACAGCAAATGCTGCAGTTTTTGGCGCGTCAGCTTGATGTGCCGCTTGTTGATTTAACACGAGTGCAAGTGGATAGCGAACATGTTGGTTTACTTTCAGAAGTAAATGCGCGTCGCTTGCGTGCGTTAGTTTTAGGTCGGCATGGTGATACGGTTCGTGTTGCGATGAGCGATCCTGCTGACTTAGCAGCGCAAGAGGCGGTGTTTGATCAGCTCAGCCAGTACCGGGTTGAACTTGTGATTGCGCCAGAGCGTCAATTGTTGGCTGCCTTTGATCGTTACTATCGCCGTACTCAAGAAATTGCGTCATTTGCAGAGCAATTAAAAGCAGAACACCAAGATCACCACACTTTCACATTTGGCATGGAAGAGGCCGACAATGAAGAAGTGACTGTTGTAAAACTGATCAATTCATTGTTTGAAGATGCAGTGCAAGTGGGCGCTTCAGATATTCACATTGAGCCTGATGCTGATGTGTTGCGTATCCGCCAACGTATTGATGGTGTGCTGCATGAAAACCTGATTGATGAGAGCAGTATTTCTTCTGCGCTAGTATTGCGTTTAAAGCTCATGAGTGGCCTCGATATTTCTGAAAAGCGTCTGCCTCAAGATGGACGCTTTAACATGATGGTACGAAACCGCTCGGTTGATGTGCGTATTTCTACTATGCCAATTCAACATGGCGAATCGGTCGTAATGCGTTTACTTGATCAGTCCGCCGGTATTTTAAGCCTTGATGAAATCGGTATGCCGGATGATATCGTGCAGCGTTTTCGTCGCCAGCTAAAACGTCCTCATGGCATGATTTTGGTCACAGGGCCAACAGGTTCAGGTAAAACTACGACGCTATATGGCGCATTAAGCGAATTAAATAAGCCGGGTAAGAAACTCATTACTGCCGAAGATCCGGTGGAATACCGTTTGCCGCGTGTTAACCAAGTTCAGGTAAACAGCAAGATTGGGCTTAATTTCTCCTCTATTCTACGCACTTTTTTACGTCAGGATCCCGATGTCATCTTAATTGGTGAGATGCGCGATCAGGAAACCGTCGAAATTGGCTTGCGTTCGGCATTAACGGGTCACCTAGTTTTATCGACACTTCATACTAACGATGCGGTAGACAGTGCACTGCGTATGATCGATATGGAAGCGCCAGGTTACTTGGTGGCGAGTGCCGTTCGTGCAGTATTAGCGCAGCGATTGGTACGCCGTATTTGTAGTGATTGTGGTGAAGATGCGGCTTTAGAGTTGGGACAAAAAGCGTGGCTAGAAACCCGTTTCCCATTCTACAACAATCATGTTTTCCGTCGTGGACGAGGGTGTCATAGCTGTAACTTTACCGGTTACAAAGGCCGTATTGGTGTCTTTGAATTACTTGAGATGCGCCAAGATATGATGGATGCGTTACGTCAAAATAATGCGGTGCTATTTACCCAACTGGCGAGAAAGAGTGAAGGCTATAAACCGCTGGTGGAATCTGCAATGGAGCTTGCTTTAGCAGGCAAGACCAGCATTGATGAGGTACTGCTTCTTGGTGAAGGTGAAGTACTGGATGTTCTTAACTAGTAGTAGAGACGAAGATGGCAGTATTTAGCTACCGAGGGCGCGGTGAGAAAGGCCAATTAAAACAGGGAACGATTGAAGCATCAAATGCTAATGCCGCAGCCGATCTCTTGCTGCGTCAAGGTGTGATCCCCCTTGAGATCCGAGAAACGCACGGTAAAGCAAAAGGTCAAGCGTTTGATTTAAGTGCTTTGTTTCAAGCGCAATTACCGCTAGAAGTTCTCGTGATCTTTTGTCGACAGCTATACAGTTTAACCAAAGCAGGTGTCCCTTTATTACGGGCTTTTAAAGGTTTATCGCAAAGTGCGAGTCATCCTTTATTAAAAACAACCTTAGAAGCGTTAACCCTTGATTTGACGAATGGTCGCGCGTTGTCAGTGGCGATGCAGCAACATCCTCGGGTTTTTTCTCGGTTATTTATCTCGATGATCCATGTCGGCGAAAATACGGGTCGTCTTGATCAGGTATTGTTACAGCTTGCGAATTACTACGAACAAGAGATGAATACCCGTCGACAAATTAAGTCGGCGATGCGTTATCCCACATTTGTATTAACGGCTATCGTGATAGCAATGGGGATATTAAATACCAAAGTTATTCCACAATTTGCGTCGATGTTCTCGCGCTTTGGCGTTGAACTGCCATGGCCAACTCGAGTGTTGATTGGAACATCGAACTTTTTTGTTCATTACTGGCCGATGATGATTGGCGTATCCGTCGCTATTTGGTTAGGTATACGATTTTGGCGTAATACGCCAAAAGGTGCCGAAAAGTGGGATAACTGGCGCTTACGTATGCCTATTACGGGAAGCATTGTTAATCGTGCTCAAATGGCGCGTTTTGCGCGTACGTTTTCTTTAATGATCCGTGCTGGTGTGCCTTTAAATCAAGCGATTCAAATGGCAGCGGAATCGTTAGGTAATCGCTTTTTAGAAAACCGTTTGATAGAAATGAAGCAAGGGATCGAAGGCGGCAGCAGTATTTCACGAACCGCTACTAAATCAGGGGTGTTTACGCCACTCGTTTTACAAATGATTGCCGTAGGCGAAGAAACCGGTCAAGTCGATGAGTTGCTGTTAGAAGTCGCGGATTTTTATGATCGTGAAGTGGAATACGATTTAAAAACATTAACGGCTCGAATAGAGCCCATCATGTTGGTTGTTGTGGCTGGCATGGTGTTGTTATTAGCCTTAGGTATCTTTTTACCTATGTGGGGAATGCTCGATGTCGCTAAGGGATCGTGAGTTACAGCACAAAAAAAGGTTACAAAATGTTTCATGGCTAATAATTACATTTATATTAATAAGTGTTTTGTTATACGAATGGCAGCAAGTGCAAAAAAATGCCAAGTTGCTTCAGTTTGATTTAACCCGAAATAATTTGTATCAAGGTGCTGTAAACCTGCGTCAGAACTGGGAGTTAAATAATAGACCTCATTCTGACAAGGTTGGTGATATTGCGTTTGAATATACCCAATTAGGATGGCCTATTGTATTGAAACAGGGGGAGTTGGACTGCCCTAAAATATGGTCTTTATTGTCAAATGGAATAGGAAGGCCTGAATATAATTCATTTGGTTATAGAAGTGCTGATGATTCAAACAGTTATAATACATGTTTATATGATATAGGCATTAAGAAAAAATTGGCAATATTTTATATTAATGACAAAATACATATTGCCAGTAATTTGTCGCAATAGTGTCGAGTTTCTTACAGTAAGGATAGGGAAATGAAAAAAAACGCCGGCTTTTCGCTTATCGAATTAGTCGTTGTGATTATTGTGCTCGGGATCTTAGCGGCAACCGCTTTACCTCGGTTTATGAATATCACCGATCAAGCTAAGCAATCTGCAATAGAAGGAATGACAGGCGGTTTTGCAACGGCTGTGATTTCAGCAAGAGCACAATGGGAAGCGTATGGTCGCCCTGTTGATAGCGGAAATAAGAATACTGTTGATTACGACGGTACTGAATTTAAATTAACCCAAGAAGATACCACGTTAAATATACGTCCTGGTTATCCGTTTGCGTTAAACACCAGTGCAACAACTGATGTGGTCGATATGACGGCGACGGACTGTTTAGATTTGTTGCAAGAATTGATGCAAAACCCACCGTTAGCAACGACATCACGCGATGATCTAGCGAGTGGCAAAGATTTATTTTTCGTCACAGTTGAAGGCACAGGTGCCGCTAAACAGTGTCGTTATTACCAGCTAGCATCAGCTAGCAAAAATAGCTCTGGCGAAGTGAATCCATTCGCTGGGCATTCTTTTACTTACCAGCCGGCAGTGGGCCGTGTTGAAGTAGATTTGAAATAAATGAAAGGAATCAATATGAAAAGTCAAAAGGGTTTTACGCTTATTGAGCTGGTAGTGGTGATAGTTATTCTTGGTATTTTAGCCGTAACAGCGGCACCTAAGTTTATGAATTTACAGACCGATGCGCGTAATGCTTCGCTAGAAGGTTTAAAAGGTGCTATTCAAGGCGCAGCGGGTATTGCTTACGGTAAAGCGGCTGTGAAAGGCCAAGAGTCTGGCGATGGTGCGATTAGTGTTGCTGGTAGCACATTAGATTTAACCGAAGGTTATCCTGATGCAACATCTGCGGCATTAAGCTTAATTGTTAATGGTTTGCATAGTGGTAATACTGAGTGGAAAGCATTTCAGCCTAAAAATGCAGTAAGCGATACCATTTCATATACGTTTGCTAATCAAAAAGCTGATAACACTCAAGCAAAATGTTATGTGACTTATGCACAAGCTACATCAACATCAGCTGCAACAGTAACTGTCACAAAGTGTGATTAATTTTTATAGTTAGTTAAGGTTTCATTGGAGTTAATATGAAGCGCCAAAATGGTTTTACCCTTATTGAATTAGTTGTAGTGATTGTTATTCTAGGTATTTTAGCGGTTACTGCTGCACCTAAGTTTATGAATTTACAAGGTGATGCGCGTCATGCATCGCTACAAGGTTTGAAAGGTGCGATTCAAGGCGCATCTGGCATTGTTTATGGTAAAGCTGCAATTGAAGGTATCGAATCAACATCTGGTACTGTTAGTGCTGGAGCTGATAATGTCGCAACACTTTTTGGTTATCCGGAAGCAAGTGATAACGGTATTGTAAAGGCGATCGTTGGTACCGGTTCTGATGGTGACTGGGCATCGAAAGTTATTGGTACTGGCACAACAAAGGATGCAAAAGTTGTGTTTGCCCCAAAACAATATTCAACTCAATTAAGTGAAATTTCGGCTGTTGCTGCAGATGGAAGTTCAACAACTCCAGCTAATAAAGTTCCTAAAAATTGTTACTTAGTCTACGTACCAGCACAAAGTGCAACTGTACCTGCAAAAGTACAACTAGCTGATAATGCTTGTAAGTAATTTTAAACTTCGCTTCGTTTCGATGCTATTTAGTAAATAAGAGATAAAAAATGAAAAAGCAACAAGGTTTTACTTTAATTGAGTTAGTAGTAGTGATTGTTATTTTAGGTATTCTAGCGGTAACGGCGGCGCCTAAATTTATGAACCTTCAAAATGATGCGCGTAATGCATCGCTTCAAGGCCTAAAAGGAGCAATCCAAGGTGCGGCAGGTATTATGTACGGTAAAGCTGCGATTAATGGTGTAGAAAGTTCTAATACAGCTACAGAGGTTGATGGAATTAAAACCATATTTGGCTACCCAACAGCAAGTTCAGCAGGTATTGCTCTTGCAGTTAAAGGTTTAGAATCAGACTCAACTGAATGGGCTCCTGTTAAGGGATCTACTGGCGGTGAAGATGCTGGTGATTCAATTAGTTACACACTGAAAAACCAAGCAGATAAAGCGGCGGTAGATAAGTGCTCTGTAACTTACACTGCTGCAACTTCTGCTGCTGCTGCAACCGTTGTTGTGCATGATTGTGAGTAATTAACATATAGCTAGAACTAAAGGCGCAGTCACTCGGCTGCGCCTTTTTTGTTTTAATCTGATAAATTATATAACAATAAAATAGGTCATGTTTAGGTGGTAATGTGAAGCAGCAACAAGGTTTTACTCTCGTTGAACTCATTATGGTGATCGTAATTATAGGGATCATCAGTGCCACTGCTGCTGCTCGCTTTTCAGGTCGGAGCGAGTTTGATGCCCAACTGACCCGTGATCAGGCGATTTCTGTTATTCGCCAAATTCAAATATCTTCGATGCAAGGGCAACGCACTCCCTTAAATGTTTCTTCGCCATGTTTAGGCGTCTGCAGTGCCGCTAATTCAGAAACTGATGGTAGCTTGCGTCAATCACAAACCAATACCGAGTTTTCATTGGTTGATGGTGGAAATGCACGTGCTAAGTTGTACTTTAATTTGCTTGGGCAGCCAGTCAATGCAACATCTATGTTAGTGTGTGCTAACGGTTGTACCATTACGATTACGGCAAAAAATAACCAAACCGCCAGCATTTGTATTAATAGCCAAGGTTATGTATATAAAAAGAAAGATAACGAGGTGTGCAGTAAGTGAATACTCACATAAAACAACGCGGTTTTACCCTTATTGAAGGGATTATTACTATTGTATTACTCGCGATTGCGATGATCACCTTGGTGAGCTTTCTTTTTCCTCAAGTTGAGCGCTCTGCGGTTCCTCAATATCAAGCGCGTTCAGCGGCAATGGCTGATGCGATTTTTAATGAAATATTAGCGCGTCAGTTCGACCAAAACTCTAATCCTAATGGCGACAGTGTTTACCGCTGTGGTGAGGATGATGCTAAAGGAAATCCTAATCCATGTACCTTGCCAGCACGTTTAGGGCCGGATGATCTTTTAGAAGCAACGAATCCAGCAATGGCTAATGATGTCGATGATTTTATTGGCTGTTGGGGAGATACAACGCAGTGCCCTAACCCTTATACATATAACGGTAATAATTATGTTAAACCCAGTTTAACTTCTCGCCGTGGCGAATTAACTGATTTAGTACCCAGTTTATCAACCGCAAACTATACCCATATTCATGCCACCATTAATGTCGAGTATGTGCCCTCACAACTTTTGAAAAAAATCACAGTGAGTGTGGATGCTGGACGCTATGGTAAATATGACTATATCGCCTATAGGGGTAATTATTGATGGCTAAGCCGCGTGGTTTCACGCTATTTGAAATGGTGATAGCAATTGTCGTGCTATCTATCATTATGATTGGTATTGGTAGTTATATTGCGATTGGTGTAAAGGGGTATACCAATACCGTTGATCGCGAGCGTCTTCAGTCTCAAGCCCGTTTTTTAGTTGCACGTATGACCAAAGAAATCCGCCATGCAGCGCCGAACAGTTTAAGTAATACATCTCATTGTCTGAGCTTTTATCCGATTATTGCTCCAGCGGTGTATTACGATAATTTACCGAATAACAGCAATACGATTGCGATCACTCCGTTACGCTTTTCTACTAACTGGAGTAATAGCGGTAATTTTGTTGCAGTGGGCTTTGCCTCATCTGAGCAATATAAAAATAACACCATAACTGTGAGTAGTATTACTGCGCCAGCTTCAAAAGATGAGACGTATCAATTGACATTAACGTCGCCAATCAAGGAGGCATCTTCTCCCGGTAATCGATTATATTTATACAAAGATAAGATCAGTTACTGTCAAGTGGGGACGACTATTGTGCGCAAGGTCAACGATGGTGATGGCATATTAATGGCTGAGAACATCGATAAATTTATACCTAATGTACAAACGGCGGGATTAAACAGTAATGCGATAGCGTTATTTACTATTCAGTATTTAGACTCACGCACTCAAGAAAAGTCAGATTATAACCATAGTGTACAGGTGATGAATGTCTTATAGCAGTTATAACAAGCAACGTGGTAGTGGCTTAATGATAGTGCTGTTCGTCATTATCGTTATGGGGCTCATGGCAATGGTGATGACGAAAATTGGTACCTCTAGTCAAACCATGACTACCAAAGAGGTGCTTGGAACACGAGCATGGTTTACAGCCCATTCTGCCAATGAAGTTGTATTAACTCGACTTTTCCCACTTGGAAACCCATTTCAGAGTGATTCCGATAAATGCATAACTTATCCATCATCTGAAATTGAAAAAATTATGCCGCCATTCCAAAAAGGGTGCCAAGTAATAAAGGTGGTATGTACAACGAAAAAGATTAGGTTATCAAGCGGTAAAACAGTCAATGAGTACCACCTAGAAAGTACAGCGACCTGCGGTAGTCATAACGTGGCGATGACACGTACCCAAGAAGTGTGGGCGAAAGATTTAAATGATTAAAAATTTTGTTTTTTTTATCTCCTTAATGATGTTGAGCGGTACCGCGTTGGCGAGTGAAGAAGGGCCAGTATTCGACTTTGGGCAAAGTGATATTTCACGCCCCAATGGCTGTATTAACCAAGAATGTGAAATTGTCTTAAATAAAGAATTTACAACCAAACCGTTAATTTTCCTCATGCCGACCATTACAGATAATGGTCTTGATGCACCATCATCTTTAAAGATTACCCGAATTTACAAAAAAGGTAAGACGTATGCATTTGGGGTAAGACAGGTTTATCCGAAAGTATCGAACGCAATTCGTTTAGAAGATGAAGATAGTCTTTTAGGCTCTTGGGAGTCATGGGAAGCGAAATGGCATCATTTTAAAAATAAAACCTATACCTTATATCGTATTCCTATGCGTAAAATCACCTATTTTGCGATGGAAAAAGGCACCATTGCATTAGGCAATAATGGTCGTATTACTGCGGCAGAACTGACTGTACATAAACAGCTTGATGCTAAAGATCCTAAATTTCAAACCGGTAAAGGTGATATCGATTACGGCAAATTAAATCCATTAATAAAGAAAGGCAAAGTAACGCCGGTTACGATTCCTAGTGGATTTAAAAGTAAAACACCTGGAGGAATCGCAGAAATTCAGCCAAGAAATAAACCGTCTGTTATTTCGGCTACAGGTACAGAATCAGAGTGGATAACGCCGTTTATTATTCGTGGCACGATAAATCAAGGTACGAGCAATAATGGCCATTTTTATTTAGGCGTGGATAGCTCTGAAACTCAATATGTGCTTAATCATAATGTGACGATTGGTTATTTATTAGTTGAAGGTAGTGGTTTATACAAAGGGTTACAGTTTGCTTTAGGTCCAGCAGAAACGCCCAATACCCTAAAAGGGAATTATCATGGGATTGAAAAGATCACTAAGCCTGTTACGGAGCAATGTGCAGGCTTTACTGATTTAAAAGGCAGCGATTTTGATTTTTCGGATCAGTCAAAAAATCCCATCTTAGTGATTGCCTCTAAAAACTCCCGTTTAGGACCTAACGGAGGGTGGATCCGGTTATGTAAAAATCAACAAAAGCCGGGTAAAGATGTTCTTGAAGTAAGCTTTGTTACTGATGAAGACTTAAATGAGCATACTAACCCAGAACGTCAACATGCCAATGAGATGGTTGGTTTTATGGCTTTCCAGCGTCGTGCATCAGAAGAAGTCTGTAATGTATTCCCAGGTCCTGCTCAGACATGGCAAACCTCTACTGGCGCATTTAACGCTAGCCATAATGTCTTAATTAAAGGTTCAGCCGTAAAAGAAGGCAAACGCTATATAGGTTTTAAGACAATTAATTCAAGTGGTGGTGAGAATAATTACTGTAATGGTGAAGAATGTCATACGGCTCAGCCTTACCCGAGCTTATTTGCTAAAAAACAAGTGTTAGATACATGGCCTGCTGTTGATGATGGCGATTTACAATCGCAACGAGACGTTGGCAATAAAACGGTATTTTGGTTTAACACCATTAATTTAAGTAATAAAAATATTATCTTTCCTACGGGCTCAGTTGTTCATGTGAAAAAGATGAGTTTGATCAGCTCAACCATGAAGCCGCTATCTGGGATTGCTGACGATTTACTTATTGTTGTTCATGATTTAAAACCGGTGAATGATATTCTCCATGATTATATTGAGCTAAACAAAGGTAGTCAGATCACAGGCTTAATTTACTCTGAGCGTAATCTTATGATGAGTGATGGCTTGAGTAACCAGATCACGCGAATTACCGGTGCAGTAACGGCGCCTAACATCACGATGACTGGCGATGTGAATAATATAGAAACAGAGATTATTGGTAGTAGTGCCTGTTTTGATCCAGAGCCTGAACCTAAATTTGAACTTACAATCACACCGACAAAAGTCACGAAGACCTTATGTCATGCCCAGCAAGTTGATTTTAATGTGACATCGGAGGATGGTACTAAAGAATTTGATGGTGATATTACGGTTAATATTACCTCATCAACAGGCGGTATCTGGGCGGATAATTCAGCGCTCGCATCTTCTCATCAGTTTACTGCGGGTACACATACATTTACGTTGCCAGTAAAAAATCAACATGCAGTTATTTGGGTATTACCCACGGGGTCGGAGACGCTGAAAATAACGGCAAGTATTGAGTTTATGGCTGGTGATGAACCTAAAGGTCAATATACCTTTATCCCTGGCGGTTTCGCGATTGATCTAAATGATGGTCACAATATCGTGGCGGGAAAAGACGTTACCGCCACAATTAAAGCCATGACATGCCAAGCGGGTAAGAACATCAAGCTAGTTGAAAATTATACTGGAACACGGTTATTAGATTTTTCAACTGAATACCAAGCGCCGAAAAAAGCAGCCGATCCCAATAACCCTATTACTGTCGAGATTGTAAAAGGAAAGCATATTGAATCAGCGACAGGCGCATCTAAGCAAGCAAAAGTAGAGTTCGAGAAAGGGAAATCTGAACCGCTTACTTTGCGTTATCGTGATGCGGGTGTTATTGCTTGGCATGTTTCTGATCCAAATTGTACTAGTGATAGCTGCACGTTAACGACAACCAAAACGAAGGAAGCAAAAGCGTTACGTGAGCTGCTGCCTAATGGGTTAACCGGTTCTGTTGCAATTAATGCAAAGCCGTGGATGTTCGCGATTTGTCCGTTAAAGCCTAATGAAGCTAATACATTAGATACAGCAGATGGCACGTCTAAAAGTGGTGAGGGGTATATTGCCGCGGGGTTACCTTTTAATGTGCTGCTTAAGCCTTTAGTGTGGCAGGAAGGTAGCTCCCAAGGAACTGTTATTGATTCATCTGATAATAAATACTGTAGCTATTCTGTAACGGAGAATTTCCTTGCTCCAGATGCGCCAACTATGGGAAATGGGTTGTTGATGCAGGCTCACCTAGCCTCACCTTCTAGTGGCGTTATGGGGACATTTACGCAAGGTCAAATGACAGTAAAACCGACCTTGAAAGGGGTATTACTTACTGGTAATAGATGGTCTGAAGTCGGCAGTATTTGGCTACAGGTTGGGATGAACGATTATATAGAGAATGGCAATAATATTAATCAGAGTAAACGTCAAATAGGGCGTTTCTATCCTAAGTATTTTGCTTTTTCTAAGAATGAAGTAACACCTGCGATAGGCTCATTCACTTATATGGATCAGCCATTTGATGCTGGATTCACGATTAATGCTTTTAACGCGAATAATCAACCCGTTCAAAATTATGCCTTATTTGATCCGTCTCTTCAGAGTAAGTTTAAATTAGAGTCGGGGAATAATAACGGGGGGTACGTACCATTAGATCTACGTTTAAAACAAATGCGCAGTGATAAATCGTTAATGTCTCCTAAAATCGGTGATTGGCAGCAAAATAGCCAAGGTAACTCTGAGGTTGTTTTTAAGCCGTCTAAACTGATATTCCAACGTAAAGAAAAAGATACTAACACCACCATTGAAGATGGGCCGTTTGACCAATGGCAGTTGCGAGTGAAACAAGGTGAAGCGTTTCCTGATCACGTAACATGGGCGGGGGAAGAGGTTAATGCACAAGGTGCACTAGTGGGAGTTAACGATCTCCGTTATGGACGCATGGTATTAGAAAATATCGGTGGTGATATTCGTAAATCACTAGCAGTGCCGTTAAGAATTGAATATTGGGATGGTACAGCATTTGTTAAAAATACGGATGATTCAGTATCGCAGTTTAATGGGGCAAATTACTGTCGCCAAGTGATCAGTATGTATCCTGAAAATAGTAAGAGCAGTGCTTATACATCCGGTAGTGGTAAAGTAATGATGGGCAAGGCCTTATCTGGAGACTTTATGGCGAACCCAAGCCAAATCTCTGGATATGGTACCAGTTCAAATAGTACTACTTTTAAACAACAGGTAAGATTTTGGCAGCGTTTGAGTGCGGTGAAACCAGGGGTAAAAGATAAAAACCCCATTAACTGTTTTGGCGCGTACTCTCATCAACCTTGGCTACGATACAATTGGCGGAATTTAGGTGATGAAGACCCATCGGCTATTGTGACTTTTGGCGTATATCGAGGTAATGACCGAATATTATACCGAGATGAGCCAGGGATCCCTGCTGCTGATTACCAGTAAGTCTTATTTATTCATCAGAAAGCCGAGAGTGTGATCTCTCGGCTTTTTTGTGTGTAATTATTTACTCTGAATGTAGATGTTTGCGTTATTAATAATTAAGATATTAAGTTGAAATTAGTCAAATACCCTTAAGGCACGGACTCGCTTTTTATTTTGGGTAAAAGGATGTTTATGCGTTTATGTCTTAAGTTAATCAACGTTTTATTTTTCAGTTTATTCTTTGCATGGCAAGCGCATAGTGCTCAGTATGAATTTGGTACATTTGATACCAGCACATGTTCATCATTTATTTTACCTGAATCAGCAAACTCCTATGAGGATCAATCTGGTTGTGTTGTTAGATTAAAAAATGCATATGCGACTAAACCGCTTGTATTTTTAATGCCAACAATACCCAGCGATAATCCAGATAATGACGCCCCTCAGACCCTTGCTTTGTTAAATGTTACAAAAAAATCTTTTTCCGTAGCACAAATAGTTGCGCCACTGTCTAACTCCTATTCGTTATCACGTAATCAAATGCCAGTGATTTCTTATTTGGTTATTGAAGAGGGGGTTACAACATTTGAGGATGGACACAGAGTATTCGCAGGCAGTGTGAATACGAAAAGATATTCCGCAGATGGTAAAAGGTCTTCACCTGCCTATGAAAGAGTGGATCTCTCCTCGTACTCTTCATTGTTGAGTGAATCGCCGATTGTTCTCTCAGAAGTCCAAACGAAAAACAATGAACGCTGGTTAACGACCGCAACTAAAAATATTTCATCAATGGGATTTGACCTAGGTCTTGAAATTACGCGTGTAAATAAACGTGATATTGACGTTGAGGAACATGAGAAAATTGGTTATTTAGTCAGTGTTCCTAATATTGGTGAAACCAATGGTTATGACTATGAATTTTCATCAGGTGATATCGTTTCAAATTCGGGTAAACTGAAGCCATTACAGTACACATGTAATACTCCTATTAATCTTCGTCAAACTTATACCACTGTTCCAAATTTTATCGCCGGGAAGTTGCAGCGCCAAGGTGGACAAGGTGGCTGGGTTCGTCAGTGTAAGAAGTCCTTAACACAGGTGAGTTTTGTTGTTGATGAAGATATCCCACCATGGACGTATATAGGTCAACGCGCACATATAAAAGAAAAGGTGGGCTTTTTTGCTTTCGCTAAAAAGCCGCTGGCCAATAATATTTGTAAATATTTTCTAAGCCCAGCTCAAACATGGCAAGGTAATAGTGATCCGAGTTTACAAATTGGGAAAGATAGTCGACTAATAAATACGGTTGAAATCAAAAATAAAAGGTATGTCGGTTTTCGCCAAGAAAGTATAAATAATTACCTTGATAAAGGTTGTGATGATTCTCCATGTAATGAGAATCAAGATTTAATTGTAAAGAAAGAAAATAAGCCTCAACTTCCTAGTTTTAAAGAAAATAAAAGTAATAATGTATTTGACGCTGGAAAACAAATTGAACCAGAGATCCCATACAGTGAATATAAAAATTTGTCTGTTAGAGGCGGATCTATAACGTTAAACAAAGAGATGAAAATTGAAACATTGTCTTTAGATTCAAATAGTCAGCTAACATTAAAAACGGGCACCTACTGGATTGATAGTTTTATCGTAAATGGTTCTCGAATTGTTATTCCAGAAAATAATAAAGTAGTTATCTATACCAGAGGTTACTCTTTTAACCATACATCAGGAACTAATGGCGCTTTAATTAATGTAGATGGCAGTCCTGATAATTTGGTGATCTACGCCTATAATGAGCCACCAACTTCGACTTTGTTATTTAAAGATTTTAACGCAGTGTCTAACAGCTCTATTGTAAAGGCGCTTATCTATTCAGAGAAAAAAACTTACTTAAGTAACAATGCGATAGTATATGGTTCGGTAACGATTAATCAGATAGAACTAATTAATAAATCAAAAATTATTGGTGAAAGTGAGTGTTTTGACCCTAAACCTGATAATTATATTTTAGATATTGAGCCATCAACTGCATTTTCATTAACCTGCGATTATTTGCCTGTTACGTTTAGTGTTAAAAATGAAGACGGAACGCTAGCTGACACCTATTCTGGTTCAGTATCAGTAACCACCAATATTTCAACAGCTGGAAAAGCATCGTGGTTTCCAATCAATAGTGAAACGCCTTATAAAGATGTTTCAGAAGTCGCTGACGTTAATATTAAAAATGGTGTTGGTCAGTTGCGGCTTAAAAGTCATGATTATATCGGCAATATAGCGGTTAAAGGACAATTAAATAATGCCCCATCAACCAACACCGTTAATGGTCGTTATACGTTTGTACCGTTTAAATTTGATATTTCGCCAAGTCCAATAAAAGTCATTGCGGGTAAACCTAGGGAAAATATTAAAGTAAAAGTCCTTGCTTGCAAAAATGATCAAGTAACAATTGCAACAGGTTATCAAGGTGATAAACCGTTAGTTATGACGAGTACTTTCTTACAGCCAGCAAGCCAGGGTAATGGCGACTTACAAATAAAGGCTATGAATAGTGACTGGCAAACGTCTCAAGAAACATTTTCTTTTGATAAGGGGCTAGCGACCTTTGCGCTGAAATATCCCGATGCAGGTATTGTAGGGTTAAACCTTGCAGATCCTAATTGCTCGTTATCAACCGGCTGCGATATTTTTTCTACTGATGATGAATTACCAACAGAGTTTGGGAGTTGGAAACAATTAGAAGGCTCTGTTGAAGTGCATGCCCGCCCATGGACACTTGCCGTGTGTCCCAAAAATCAAGATGGTGAATATATAAAAGCAGACGGTACATCATCATCAGGTGAAGGCTTTGTGGCATCGGGTGAGAAATTTGATGTTGATGTAAAACCTATTGTCTGGCGCAATGCGGGATCTGAAACTGCAGATATTAATAGTCGGTATTCAAGTAGCATTGATTTGTGTGAAAGCACAATAACACCTAACTTTTCTAAAGCAGATGCTCCAGCTGCAAATGTTGAATTATCTATTCCATCAGATCATTCAATAACACCTGTGAATGGTGAGCCAGGTGAATTGCAAGGCATTAAAGTAAAAGAACATACTGAAGCTTTAACCTATACCGGTTTATCTTGGAGTGAAGTAGGGAGTGTTCGTTTACAAGCGAATATGGCTGCACAATATTTGGGTATGAATATTAATCAAGGCTATCGCAATATTGGCCGTTTTTACCCTAAATATTTAGAGCTTCAACCTAATCGCATTATATATCCAAACGGACATGATCAATTTGCTTATTTAAGCCAACCATTTAATGTTCAAGTCATGATAAAAGCGAAAAATGCGTTGGGTAATCAAGTGAATAACTACAGCAACTTTGATTTGGCGTATCAAGCTGATGTTGCACTGACTGCGTATGAGGATCCATCATTAACGAGCTTAAATCATCGTTTCTCATATCATCATATAACAGGCTTGACAGAGAAGAGCTTTAAGGGAAACTGGAATCGTGACGTTCAACAAACATGGCTATTAGCACGTAAGGCCATTGCAGCCATCAACCCAACAACAGAAGAAGATGGCCCTTGGTCTTTAAATAATAGCCGCTTTGGTGGGTATATAACAGAAAATCAAGATCCCATATCTATTCGAAGTAGTACATCGGTTAAAAACGATGTTATCGATACATATACCATCGCACAGTTCGAAGAAACGCCTAATTTACGTTATGGGCGAATGGTTCTAGATGATGCGATCAGCCCATTTGATCAACCTGTTAGTCTGCCATTAAAAATCGAATATTGGGATGGGAGTGAATTTCAAACCCATACTGATGATAGTGGCTCAACATACAACAGTAATTATTATTGTAAGAAGGCATTACATCCGGTTGATGGATCGAATACATCGATATTAACAACTAATGTAACGGGAAAGGTCAGCGTTGGTGAAAGCGATGAAATTGAAGCTCATCCACAACTATCACCGCCTGCTAATTATAAAAAACAACAAACCCGTTTTTGGTTACGTATTGCAACCAACACACCAAGTAATATTGGTTGTAGCCAAACCAACAAAAAGCACCAACCGTGGCTAACCTATAATTGGCGAGAATTAGGTGATGAAGATCCATCCGCGATTGTGACATTTGGTGTATATCGTGGGAGTGATCGCATCGTTTATCGAGGTGAAAAAGGGTTAAATTAGGCCTTAGCGCAAATAAATTGCAAATCTGTGGTAGGTTTGACAATCCTTACCTTGTTTCAGTGTCTAGCGCTTGGTACATTTAGTGCAATTTAACGAATTTTGAGCTTTCAGGATTAGCCGAAGACTATGTTTAAAAAACTTCGTGGCATGTTTTCTAATGACCTGTCTATTGACTTGGGTACTGCCAACACCCTTATTTATGTCAAAGGACAGGGCATCGTTCTAGATGAACCCTCTGTGGTTGCAATCCGTCAAGACCGTGCAGGCGCAACAAAAAGTGTTGCAGCGGTAGGTCATGACGCAAAATTAATGCTTGGTCGTACACCAGGTAATATTGCTGCTATCCGCCCAATGAAAGACGGTGTAATTGCTGATTTCTATGTGACTGAAAAAATGTTGCAGCATTTTATTAAGCAAGTACATGACAACAGTATTCTTCGCCCAAGCCCTCGTGTGTTAGTTGCGGTTCCTTGTGGCTCAACGCAAGTTGAACGTCGTGCAATCCGTGAATCAGCACAAGGTGCTGGTGCTCGTGAAGTTTACTTAATCGATGAGCCAATGGCGGCTGCTATCGGTGCTGGTATGCCAGTGTCTGAAGCAACGGGTTCTATGGTGATCGATATCGGTGGTGGTACAACAGAAGTTGCAGTGATCTCACTTAACGGTGTGGTTTACTCATCATCGGTTCGTATCGGTGGTGACCGTTTTGATGAAGCCGTTATCAATTACGTACGTCGTAACTACGGTAGTCTGATTGGTGAAGCAACCGCTGAGCGCATTAAGCATGAAATCGGTTCAGCGTACCCAGGTGATGAAGTGCGTGAAATTGAAGTGCGTGGTCGTAACCTTGCAGAAGGTGTACCGCGTAGCTTTACGTTAAATTCAAATGAAATCCTAGAAGCTTTACAAGAACCACTAACAGGTATTGTATCTGCAGTAATGGTTGCACTAGAACAGTGTCCACCAGAGCTTGCATCTGATATTTCAGAGCGTGGCATGGTACTGACGGGTGGTGGTGCACTACTTCGCGATTTAGACCGTCTACTTACAGAAGAAACAGGTATTCCTGTGGTTGTTGCTGAAGACCCACTAACATGTGTGGCTCGTGGTGGCGGTAAAGCGTTAGAAATGATTGATATGCACGGTGGCGATCTCTTCAGCGAAGAGTAATAATGCCTGCGTTAGTTTTCTATAAAACAGGTTATAGCGTTAGATGAAACCTATCTTTGGCAGAGGACCCTCTCTGCAATTACGCCTGTTTCTTGCCATATTACTATCGGCTAGCCTTATGCTAGCCGATAGTCGTCTTGATGCTTTTGCCAATGTTCGTTATTTTTTGAACTCAGCAATCGCTCCGCTTCAGTATGCGGCTAATTTACCGCGTGAATTACTTGATGGCCTTAATGGTCAAATGAGTTCTCATCAGCAATTATTAGTTGAGAATAAAGCGTTGAAGCGTGATTTGTTGGTGATGAAAAGTAATGTTTTATTGCTTGATCAATTACAGCAAGAAAATCAGCGTTTAAGAAATTTATTAGGTTCACCGTTTGTTCGTGGTGAGCGTAAAATGATCGCCGAAGTGATGGCGGTCGACTCTGATCCTTATAGTCATCAAGTGATGATTGATAAAGGGCGTGTTGATGGAGTATATGAAGGCCAGCCTGTTATTAATGATAAAGGTATTGTTGGGCAGATCTCCTATGTTGGCGCGCATAATAGTCGTGTTTTATTACTGATTGATCCGACGAATGCTATTCCAGTACAAGTTGTGCGTAACGACATTCGTGTTATTGCAACAGGAACTGGAAAGAGTAATGAGCTTCAACTTGAGCATGTCCCAAGCAGCACGGATATTCGTGTAGGTGATTTATTGGTGAGCTCTGGGCTCGGTGGTCGCTATCCTGAAGGATATCCGGTTGCACGTGTAACTGAGTTCTCTTTTGACAATAAACGCCCATTTGCACAAATTATCGCTAAACCAACCGTGCAATTTGACCGATTACGTTACTTATTATTAGTCTGGCCAACCGATAGAATGAAAGCGGCAGAAACGTCAGCCACAAAATCGATTGCGCCTTCAAGTGCGGTTTCAACCATTTCTCCTGCAGTTGCTGTACCAGCAAATGGTGTAAAACCAACAGCACCTATTGAGAACAAAAAGCCGAGCAGTGAGGTGAATAATGCCAACTAGCCAAGCACATGGCCGAATTTGGATTTGGTTGTCATTCGTTTTTGCGCTGGTGCTGCAAGCAGCTCCTTGGCCCGGAATGTTGGAACCGTTTCGACCTTCATGGGTTTTACTGGTTACTTGTTATTGGGTATTAGCCTTACCACATCGTGTTAACGTGGGAACTGCTTTAATTATCGGCTTATTGTGGGATTTGATTTTAGGATCTACGTTAGGTGTCCGCGGCTTAATGATGTCGGTGATTGCTTACATTGTTGCTTTAAATTTTAGAGTACTTCGTAACCTGTCATTAGGACAACAAGCGATTGTCTTCGCGCTGTTATCATTAGCCGGTAAGCTTATTGAATACTGGGCTGAATACTTAGTCTCAAATGTAACTTTTGAGCCACAACAATTATGGGCTGTCGTATTAAACTTTATATTATGGCCATGGTTGTTCTTATTATTACGGCGTATACGTCGTAAATTTTCGATTCGTTAATCGCAATAGCATAAAGGGGAAGCCAATTGGTCTTCCCCTTATTTATAATTAAATGTTTTTAAAGTATAAATGTAAGTTTGAGGTGTATCATGGCTGCTATTCAATTATATCTTGCTTCAGGTTCGCCTCGTCGAATGGAGTTATTAAATCAGTTAGGCTATCAGTTTGAACGTGTTGTGGTAGATGTCGAAGAATGCCACCAAGTAGGCGAAAGCCCTGAAAATTATGTTCAGCGTTTATCGCGCGATAAAGCCTTAGCTGGAGTAAAAGCAGCGCCGGCTGATTTACCTGTTTTAGGATCGGACACAATTGTTGTGGCTGATCAGCAAATATTAGAAAAACCTGTCGATTTTAATGATGCAGCGCGTATGCTGAAAATGCTGTCTGGTCGTCAACATCAAGTGATGACCGCAGTGACAGTCGCAACGAAAGAAAGGATTGAAACTAAGCTAGTGATCACGCAAGTGTGGTTTAAGCCTTTGTCAGATAACGAAATCAAAAAATATTGGCAAAGTGGAGAGCCACAAGATAAAGCGGGCAGTTATGGCATCCAAGGCTTAGGTGGCAAATTCGTTGAACGTATCGATGGCAGTTTTTATGCAGTGATGGGGTTACCGCTAGTGGAAACCGACATCCTGTTACAAGATTTTTTAAAGTTATAAATAGAGGCAACCATGAGCACTGAGCTGCTGATCAATGTGACGCCGAGTGAAACCCGTGTCGCAATGATTGAACATGGCGTATTGCAAGAGATCCACATTGAACGTGAATCGAAACGCGGTATCGTCGGAAATATTTACAAAGGGCGAGTAAGTCGCGTACTTCCTGGTATGCAGGCGGCATTTGTCGATATTGGGTTAGATAAAGCTGCATTTTTACATGCTTCAGATATTGTTCCCCACACGGAATGTGTGGCTGAAAATGAGAAAAAACAATTTCAGGTGCGCGACATTTCAGAGCTTGTGCGTCAAGGGCAAGACATTGTCGTACAGGTGGTGAAAGATCCTCTGGGAACTAAAGGTGCGCGGTTAACGACTGATATTACCTTACCGTCTCGTTACCTTGTTTTCATGCCGGGAGCAAGCCATGTTGGTGTATCTCAGCGGATTGAAAGTGAGAAAGAGCGTGATCGTTTGAAAAAAGCGGTTTTACAGCATTGTGATGATTTAGGCGGCTTTATTATTCGAACGGCTGCAGAAGGGGCGAATACTGATGAAGTCGCTCAAGATGCTGCTTTTTTAAAGCACTTGTGGCGTAAAGTATTAGAGCGTCGTGCTAAGTATAAGCCACGTTCGATGTTGTATGGTGAGCTAGGACTTGCACAACGTATCTTACGTGATTTTGTTGGTACTGAAATTGATAATATCAAAGTCGACTCACGCCAAGCATTTGATAAATTAAAAGAGTTTACAGATGAGTTCGTACCTGAAGTGACAGATAATATTGAATATTATTCAGGTCAGCAGCCTATCTTTGATCTCTATGATACCGAGTCTGAAATTCAGCGCTCCTTAGATCGTAAAGTTGAAATGAAGTCTGGCGGGTATTTGATCATCGATCAAACAGAAGCGATGACCACGGTTGATATTAATACCGGTGCGTTTGTTGGGCGAAGAAATCTCGATGAGACTATTTTTAATACCAATATTGAAGCAACGAAAGCTATCGCACGCCAATTACGGTTACGTAATTTAGGCGGCATTATCATTATTGATTTTATCGATATGATTTCAGAGGAACACCAACAACGCGTTTTACAAGCGCTTGAGCAAGCACTTTCTTATGATCGAGTGAAAACCAATATTAATGGCTTTACGCAATTAGGCTTGGTTGAAATGACGCGTAAACGTACCCGTGAAAGTATTGAACATGTGTTGTGTGGCACGTGTCCATCTTGTGATGGTCGTGGTACGGTGAAAACAGTTGAAAGTGTTTGCTATGAGGTATTGCGAGAAATAACCCGAGTCAATCGTGCTTACGATGCTGATCGATTTATCGTGTATGTTTCATCCGCGGTGGGTGAGGCCCTTATGGGGGATGAATCGCATGCATTAGCTGAGCTTGAGGTCTTTATTGGTAAACAAGTAAAAATAAAGCCTGAGCCGCTGTATAACCAAGAGCAGTTCGATGTGGTAATGATGTAATGATACCAATGGGGAAGAGTCAGTGAACCGTATGGTGGCAAAAACCTTACGTGGTGTATTGTGGTTAGTGGTTATTGTTGCAGTAACATTGGCTATTTTGATCAGTACTCTCCGCTTTTCTCTTCCTCACCTTGACCATTATCGTCAGCCAATAGCGCAGTGGCTTTCTCAGCAAACACATACCCAAATATCGGTAGAAAATATTGATGGGCGCTGGCTACAATCGGGGCCCGAAATAAAATTTAACCAATTATCGGTGGCTGAAAATAATCATTCAGCACCATTAGTGAAGGTTGGGCAAGCCGAGATCTATTTAGATTTCTGGCAGTCAGTGCTGACATTTAGACCCGTCTTTAAACATGTCCAAATTGAGCAATTCGATTTAGATATTACACAACTTCCACGTCGTGCTTCGAAACCCTCTTCTGATATTTCTTTTGTTAAACGGTTAGAGCAATTTTTTTTCACGCGTATTGATAATGTGACATTAAAAAACGCGACGGTTACCGTTCCTTCTCCTTCAGGTAAAGCATTACATCTAGCGGTTACACAACTTAACTGGCGCAATGAGGGAGGGCATCATTTTGCTCAAGGTTCCGTTGGATTGATTAATAGTCCATTAGGCCAAGTTGAAGTAAAAGCAGACATTACCGAACAAGGTGGTTTGTCTAGTGTGAATGGAACGCTATATCTCAAAGGAAAAAACATTTCGGTCACACCATGGTTAAATAAAAAATTTACCGGTGTCGCTGATATTTCAGACAGTAAATTGAGTATGCAAGCGTGGTTATCGTTAGATCAAGGCACGATAAGTTCAGCGATGATCCAACTTGCCAAAAGTCATATTGATTGGACGACCCAACATAAATCACACCAAATTGTTATTAACGGTGGCGTTGTTGCGCTAAAGCCCACCTTCGATAAACAGCAACGCGTATGGCGGATTGATACCGAGCAATTTGATATAGCTACCGATAAGATATCGTGGCCTAAATTTGATATCGCAGCGCAATTTTCACTTAATAAGCAATGGCAGCCTGTAAATTGGAAAGCGGCACTGACCAATATCAAATTAGATCGATTACTACCATTGCGATCTTTTTTACCCAAGTCTAACAGCATTACGGAAGCGATCACTGCGTTACAACCGACAGGGCTGGTGACAAAAATTCGGGTTGCTGGCGAGCAAGATAAGCCGATCCATTTTTCATTAAATCTTGATGATTTAGCATTTAAACAGTGGCAGTTACTACCTGGTATTAATAAGCTAAATGCGCATATTGCTGGTGATACAACACAAGGTGCAGTGAAAATTCGAGTCGATGATGATGCTCTGCCTTATGGTAAGGTTTTTCCGAAACCATTAAACATCAATGACGCGACGATTGATGCATATTGGAAACATGATAATCAAGGCACCAGTTTATGGAGTGATAAACTGAGTGTGGCCACCCCAGATCTCAATGCAAAAGGGCAATTTAGACTCGATTTTTATCAAAAATCGCCTGCATGGTTGGCTTTTTATGGTGAAGCGTCGGTTAAAGATGCTGGGCAAACATGGCGTTATTTACCTCGACCAGCGCTTGGTAATAAATTAACCCATTATCTAGCTACCGCGATAAAAGGCGGTACGGTGAAAGACGCTGAACTGCTCTGGTTTGGTCCTTTAAACACATTTCCTTATCCTAATCATGATGGTGTCTTTGAAGTTAAAGTCCCACTGAAAAAAGCAAAATTTCAGTTTGATCCTGATTGGCCATTATTAACAGATCTCAATCTTAATTTAGGCTTTAAAAATGATCGTATGACGATTGATGCCAGTCATGTAAAAACGTTATCAGCCGTTGGCTCTAATGTGGTTGGTGGGGCAAAATTAGCCCCTGATGGGCATTTGAAACTAGCATTTGATCTTGCCGCGAGTGGCAAAGATGTTACAGAGTACATGCTGAAAACGCCATTAGCCGATTCTGTAGGGAGCGCATTACAAACAGTGAGGGTGAATGGGCCTGTTACAGCTAAATTAACCCTTGATATACCTTTTGACGGCAGTGATGTGGATGCGAAAGGTCAGGTGTTTTTTAAAAATAATCGTATCGATTTACGAACACCAGCTCTGACTGTTGATAATACTTACGGTAGTTTAACCTTTGATAATGCCAAAATTAGGGCTGAAGACTTAAGCGGTAAATTATTTGATCAACCGATTAGGCTTGGATTTACGGGTAATAATGTTGCAAACAATCATTATCGAGTAAATGTTGATGTGGCTGGTGATTGGCAAGTCGCTCGATTGCAGCCTTATATTCCTAAACAGTTATTGCATTATCTTTCAGGAACCAGTGATTGGAAAACAAATGTCCAGGTAGATTTAGAAGGTGATTATTTTACTTACAAAGTAAAAAGTCTATTACCTCTTACCCACATTAAGAGTGATTTACCCTATCCGTTATCTTATCAACCTAAGCTCAATCAATCGCAGTTTATGACGGTGAATGTTGATGGCAATGCACAAAGCTTTAATGGGCAACTTCAGATGCCTGATGCGGCTTATCAAGCACGTGTGAACCTTATTGATGGAAAACCACAATTAGCAGCCAGTGATTTGATGATTGGTAAAAAAGAGATTCAGTCATCATTAGGTATTGGACATGTGGTGAATATCGATACGAAGGTATTCAATGTTGATTCGTGGATCGCTTTTGCGAATAAGTGGCAACAATCAAACACCAATAAAAGCCATGGTAATGAGGGGATTGTATGGCCGATTCCAAGCAAGATAGAGGCAAAAGTTAAGCAGTTAACCTTGGGCGGGTTAGTGTGGAATGATGTTAATTTGCATGTCAAACATGGTCATCAGTGGTCCGCGAAATTAGAGAGCCGACAAGCTGAAGGCTATATTACTTGGGATCAGAAAAATACGGTGAATGCGATCTTTAAATCCCTTCATCTTAACTTTCCACAATTAGATAAAAAGTCAGTTACTCAGCAGCAAGCTGATATTACTAAAAAAGCGCCTCCTCTATTATCTCCGATAGTCACAGCGCTAGATCGTAAGGTAATGGCTGCGATCCCTGCTATTAAACTTACGATATCGGATGCATGGCTACAGGGCTATCGATTAGGGCAAGTCAATGCTGTACTTGAGAAGTCCTCAAATCAATTAACGTTGAAAACGTTCAATATTAATGCTGGTAATATCAAATTAGATGCTAATGGACGTTGGTATTTTAAAGATAACCTTAATCATTCGGCGTTAAGTTTCATGGTGAAAGGTGACAATAGCTCCGATTTATTAGGTCGCTTTGGTATTGAAGGTGGCGTGCAAGGTGCATCGTTTGATACGAGTATTTCAGCCGCATGGCAAGGATCACCTTGGGCGATGGATCGCCGAACATTAAATGGCAAGGTGAAAACAGATATTGGCAAAGGGCTAGTCAGTGGCGCATTTGGCGCAGGACGATTGCTTGGCCTATTTAGTTTAGATTCTATTATTCGAAAAATGCAGCTCGATTTCTCGGGGGTATTTGATAATGGCTTAGCGTTTAACTATATCAAAGGAACAGGAACAATTAAGCAAGGCACCTTTTATAGTAACGATATCAAGATGCAAGCATTAGCCGGTGATATGTACATTAAAGGTAAGGTTGATCTGGTGAATGAAAAGGTCGATGCAAATGTGAAGTTTATTCCTGACTTTACCTCGGGCTTACCTGTTTTAACCGCTTTTGCTGTTGCGCCACAAACAGCGTTATATGTGTTAGCTATTTCAACGGTGTTATCACCCGTGTTAGATGTGATCACTCAGGTTAATTATCAAGTAACGGGTTCGATTGAAGCTCCGAACGTTGTAGAGCGCTCACGCTTATCTGGTGAGTATACTGTGCCTGATGAGTAAGCTAAATGAATGGGTTGCGTTAATTTTTATCAGTGGTACAACAAAGAGATAGTAATAAATACGTTATATGTTGAGTATAACAAGTGTATAGGCCCAGGGAGAAGGTCATGGCGAAGATTGGTTTAGTACAAATGAATTCGGGAGCAGATCCTGAACATAATCTCACTAAATTAAAAAAGAAAGTGAAAGGGCTTCAGCTACAAGGGGCTAAATTGGTTGTTACTCCTGAAAATACCTTAGTTTTTGGTAGTAAAGCAGATTACCAGAAATGGGCTGAACCTCTCAATGACGGCCCATTTCAAAAAGAATTATCAGCATTAACTGAAAAGTTAGGCATTTGGCTTTTACTGGGCTCAATGCCTATCTTACAACCCGATGGTTCAATCACATCAACCAGCTTGTTATATAACGATAAAGGCCAACTCCAAGAACATTATAATAAGCTGCATATGTTCGATGTCGATGTTGCCGATAAACACCGTAGCTATCGAGAGTCTGATACTTTTAAAGCGGGTGATGAGCTTAAAGTCGTAAAAACACCGTATGGCAATATCGGGATGTCGATTTGCTATGATGTAAGATTTCCATTGCAATATAGTGCATTACGCGCACAAGGTGCTGATATTATTGTTGTGCCCGCAGCGTTTACTAAGTTAACAGGTAAAGCGCATTGGGAAGTATTATTACGAGCTCGTGCTATTGAAACTCAGTGTTGGGTGATTGCCGCTGCACAATGGGGCGAGCATAATGAAGGGCGAGAAACATGGGGCCACTCAATGATTATTGATCCTTGGGGGCAAATTGTTGCCTGTCAGCAGCAAGGCACCGGTGTTCTGACTGCCAATATTGATTTACAATTATCTGAGAAGATCCGCGCCAACATGCCTGTTGCTGAACATACTAAATTTTATGTTCAACCGCGCTAAATAATTTAAGAGCAAATTAATGACCCTTAACACCGTAGAAAATACCATGCTAGACCAATCAGGTCTTGGCCGTGATGAACTGCATAATATCCTTGGGCTAATTGCAGCAAGAGATGTGGATTATGCCGATATTTATTTCCAATCTTGCTGGCATGAGTCGTTAGTACTGGAAGACAGTATTATTAAAGATGGTTCGTTTAATATCGATCGTGGTGTAGGTGTACGTGCGGTTGCTGGCGAGAAAACAGGTTTTGCATATTCTGATCAAATAAACCTATTGGCACTAACGCAAAGTGCCAAAGCGGCACGTGGTATTGTGCGCCAAGGGGGAAGTGGCAAAGTACAAACTTTCAGCCCACTAACACCATCAGGTATTTATGCCCCTATTAATCCATTAGGTAGTCTTGATAAATTCCAAAAAATTGCATTACTGGAAGAAATTGATCGTTATATTCGTACTAAAGAGCCATTAGTCACGGAAGTGTCGGTTAGCATCAATGGTGTCTATGAAGAGGTGTTAGTTGCCGCGCTTGATGGCACTTATGCGGCAGATATTCGCCCGCTTGTTCGTTTATCTATTAGTGTTCTGGTTGAAAAAGGCGATAAACGTGAGCGTGGTAGTGCGGGTGGCGGTGGTCGTTACGGTTATGAAATGTTCTTAACTGAAACCGATGGTAAAAGCCAAGCATTGTATTTTGCTGATGAAGCTATCCGCCAAGCATTGATTAACCTAGAAGCAGACGCTGCCCCTGCAGGTACCATGCCGGTGGTTTTAGGAGCGGGTTGGCCTGGCGTGTTGTTACACGAAGCTGTCGGCCATGGCCTTGAAGGCGACTTTAACCGTAAAGGTTCATCGATGTTCTCTGGTCAGTTAGGTGAGCAAGTCACATCACCGTTATGTACCATTGTCGATGACGGTACACTGGTTGATCGTCGTGGCTCTATTAACATTGATGATGAAGGCACACCTTCACAATACAATGTGCTGGTGGAAGGCGGTAAGCTAAAAGGCTACATGCAAGATAAGCTTAACGCACGTCTAATGGGCGTAGCGCCTACTGGTAATGGTCGTCGTGAGTCATATGCGCATTTACCTATGCCTCGCATGACAAACACTTACATGCTGCCTGGTGAACATACACCAGAAGAAATTATTTCCAGCGTGAAGAAAGGCATCTACGCCCCTAACTTCGGTGGTGGTCAGGTCGATATCACATCGGGGAAATTTGTATTCTCTGCATCAGAAGCTTACTTAATTGAAAACGGTAAGATCACTCGTCCAATTAAAGGCGCAACTTTAATTGGTAGCGGTATTGAAGCGATGCAGCAAGTTTCTATGGTTGGTAATGACTTAGATATCGACCGTGGTGTGGGTGTGTGTGGTAAAGCGGGACAAAGTGTACCTGTGGGTGTTGGTCAGCCAACCCTGAAAATTGATTCAATGACAGTAGGCGGCACTGAGTAAATCTTCTCGCACGTCTATTTGATAAAGAAAAAGCCAGCATGAATAATTCCTGCTGGCTTTTTTTATTTTTACTTTATCACAACGAAAAGAGGTGAGTGATCACTTATCTTCTAGGTATAAAGATTTAAGGTATTGGAAAATTTCACGGTAAGCCTTACCTGGCTTCTCTTGTGATTTTTCTTTTGTTGCTTGGCGAACAAGTTGGCGTAAATGTTGGCGATCAGCATCTGGGTGATCGACTAAGATAGCATTGATCATGCTATCGCCATTTTCGATTAACTTATCCCGTTTTAGCTCAAGCTTTTTCAGCGCAACAGTATGCTGAGAGTGCTTATTACGTAATTTATCGAGTGCCGCTTGGATTGGTTCAATGTCGATAAAGCGCATTTGCTTACCGATATATTGAAGTTGACGACGACGTGCTTCTTTATTAAAGCGCTGAGCGTCTTTAATTGCATCCATCATTTCGTCATCAAGAGGCATCTTAGCGAGTGCATTAGGTGTTAATTCAACTAACTCTTCACCAATTTTTTGTAGCGCATCCATGTCGCGTTTCATCTCGGATTTACTTACCCAGATGATTTCTTCTTCTTCATCCCAAGGGGCTTTCTTGTTTTTACGGCTCATAATGGGCTCACTAACACTATCAATAGCTCTATTTTATCAGTTTAATAACGATTTTGGGCGTAAATTACATTATTCTATAACCAATAAGCAAAACTCTAACCTTAAGTGATTGTATGGACGTAAGAGAACAGGTAGCCCAGCAGCGTGTTGAACTGGAAGCTGCGGTTGCGAAAGCACTGGAAGTCGCCGGTAAACAAGCGGATGCCGCCGAAGTAGCCATTAACAAAACAACAGGGATCAGTGTCTCTACACGTATGTGTGATGTTGAGAATGTTGAATTTAATAGTGATGGCGCATTAGGGATCACTGTTTATCGCGGAAATCGCAAAGGCAGCGCATCAACTTCTGATTTAAGTGAATCAGCAATTGCTCAGACAGTAGCAGCCGCACTGGATATTGCTAATTACACTTCAGAAGATCCTTTTGCAGGGCCTGGACCGAAAGAGTTAATGGCACGTGATATTCCTGATTTGGATTTATTCCATCCAGATGAGCCAGAGCCCGATCGCGCAGCCGCGATTGCTATTGCTGCAGAAGAAGCCGCATTAGCTTATGATCCTCGAATTAAACAAAGTGATGGCGCAAGCTATGATAGCCATTACGGTGTCCGTGTTTATGGAAACAGCCATGGCATGTTGGCAAGTTATGCCTCAAGTCGTCACAGCATCAGTTGTTGTGTGATAGCGGAAGGTAAAAATGGTGAGATGGAGCGAGATTACAGCTACACCACTTCACGTTTAGCCTCTGAGATGTGGACACCAGAGCGTGTGGGTCGCCATGCAGCTGAGCGTACAGTGGGGCGTGTTGATGCGCAGAAACTGACAACCCGTGAAGCACCTGTGATGTTTGCAGCGGATATTGCCACAGGCTTGTTTGGTCACTTAGTGATGGGGATCAGTGGTGCTAATCTGTACCGTAAATCTTCTTTTTTAGTTGATAAGTTAGGTGAACAAATTTTTCCAGAGTGGTTAGGTATTAGCGAGCGTCCACATATTTTACGTGGTATGGCGAGTACCCCATTTGATAGTGAAGGTTTAGCCACTTATGATCGTGAAATCATTACTGACGGTGTGTTGCAAACTTACTTACTGACCAGCTACGCTGCTCGTAAAATGAATATGCAGCCAACAGGTCATGCGGGTGGTATTCATAACTGGATGGTGAAATCGACCGGTGAGTCTTTTGAGCAAATGCTGAAGAAGATGGATCGAGGTTTATTGGTCACAGAGCTAATGGGTCAAGGCGTGAATATCGTAACGGGTGATTACTCGCGTGGTGCAGCGGGTTTCTGGGTTGAGAATGGTCAAATTCAATATCCAGTGTCTGAAATTACGATTGCCGGTAATTTAAAAGATATGATGCAGAATATCGTTGCTATTGGTAATGATACTGAAACTCGCAGTCAGATCTTAACTGGCTCGATGTTATTAGATTCAATGAAGATTGCTGGTGAGTAATTTTTGCTAAATTGATTAAAACGAAAAGCCCGAATCAACATGATTCGGGCTTTTTTTATTTATTCATATTACAGGAAAGGGCTGTTTTTAGGGGGTAATGAAGATAGTCGCAAGACCAAGGAATACCATTAAACCGACAATATCAGTACACGTCGTTAATGCCATACCGCCAGCTAATGCTGGATCGATCTTGAGTTTTTTCAATCCAATCGGGATCAAAACACCAGCGACACCGGCGACAAATAAGTTCGCGAGCATTGCACCGGCCATAATAGCACCTAGCATTAAACTGCCTTTCCAAACAACGACAACCGCACCGATAATTAACGCCCATATAAAGCCATTAATTAAACCAACACGGGCCTCTTTACTTAGTAGCCAGCGGGTGTTGGTATCACCGATGTGACCGACAGCTAAACCACGAATAACCAGAGCAACGGTTTGGTTACCGGCAACGCCACCCATTGAGGGAACGATAGTCATCAATACAGCAACAGTAGCCATCTGTTGTAAAGTGTTTTCAAACATGTTGGAAACAGAGGCTGCAGCGAGTGCTGTTAATACGTTAACACCTAACCAAATACTACGACTTTTGGCTGATTTTAAAACTGGCGCAAAGGTATCTTCGTCATCGTCCATACCCGCCATACTCATCATTGAGTGTTCGGCTTCTTCACGAATGAGATCGACCACGTCATCGATAGTAATACGACCAAGTAATAGATTATTTTGATCGACAACAGGTGCTGAAACCCAGTTACGACGTTCAAACAAATTGGCGATTTCACTGTCAGGCATATCGACAGGAATAGCTTCATCTGCATCTTCCATCACATCTTTGATTTCAATATCAGGCTGTGTCGTAATTAGTGCAGCAAGAGATAAATGGCCTATTAAGGTTTCGTTGCTATCAACGACATATAAAGCATCTGTCGCTTCAGGTAACTCGCCTCGCATACGCAAATAACGTAAGACAACATCAGCGGTAACATCACCACGAATGGTGATGAAGTCGGTGCTCATCATACCGCCAGCAGTATCTTCAGGGTACGCGAGCGCTTTCTCGATACGATGACGGTCAGTGCTATCCATTTGCGCCAGTACTTCTTGATAACGTTCATCAGGAAGACTACGCAGTACATAAGCGACATCATCGCTTTCCATCCCCTCGGTCACAGCAGCCAGTTTCTCTGGCTCCATTTGCGAGACGATACCATCTTTTACATCTTCAGATAGTTCATCAAGGATTTCACCTTGCTCTTCAGGATCGGTCAGTTGCCATAGTACTTGACGTTCTTTCGGAGGAGAGGCTTCCAACAGATGTGCAATATCTTCCGGCTCCATTTCTTGAAGGAGTCGGCGAACATGGACAAACATGCCATTTTCTAATGCAGTATTAACTTCTTGGAGTCGTTGATGGGTTTGATCTTGTTCTAATACATCCGCCATAGGTATTAGGCCCACTTATATTTTGATGGCGCAATAAGTTGAATTTTAACGTAATCACCTAGCTTTTGTCTCACATGTTTTACGTATAATGAGCAGATTTATCCTTCTCACATATATCACATACACAATTACTCGGTTATTTAACGGAAAGTTATCACCAGTTGCCTACAGAGTTATTAATAATAGCGATAATTAAAGCAGAATTTCAGATTTAGTTGTCAATGACACATCAGAAAATTATTTAAAGTGTAATTGAAAAGTGAGTGGCATTGAGTCTTAAACGTAATGTTTAATTTTCTTCATCAAATCCGGCTTCAATTAAAGCGGAAATAGCGTTAAGTGCTGAGACTTCGTCTAAACCTTCAGCACTTACCATGATTTTTTGTCCTTGCGCAGAATCAAGCATTAAAAGTCCCATGACACTGTCAGCAGTGGCTGATACATCAGCATTACTCACGGTGATCACTGCGGTAAAGCTTTGTGCTAGTTCAACCAGTTTAATTGCCGCGCGTGCGTGTAAGCCGAGTCGGTTTTTAATAAATAATTCGCGTTGGACAGTCATTGTTTTTCTTCTAATGTGCGGTGACGAACTTGGACTTGTTGACCGTGGTGTTCAAAGTAGTCAGCAAGAGATTGCGCAATATAGACAGAACGATGTTGGCCGCCAGTACAACCAATGGCTACCGTGACATAGCTGCGGTTGTTTTTTTCAAGCATTGGGAGCCAACTTTCTATGAAATTACGAATTTGGTAATTAAGTTGATTCACTTCACTTTGGCTGGAAAGAAAATCTTTTACTTCTTGATCTAGCCCTGTTTGGGGTTTGAGTTCAGGTACCCAATGAGGATTGGGTAAAAAGCGAACATCAAATACATAATCGGCATCTGAAGGTAAACCATGCTTAAAGCCAAATGATTCAAAAACAAGAATCAGCTCTTTTGCTTCTCGACCTAATACGCGAGCACGAACGGTTTCACTTAAATCATGAATGGATTTATTTGTGGTATCGATAACTAAATCAGCGTGCTCTTTTAAATCACCTAATATGGCACTTTCAGAGGTAATCGCTTGCTCTAGAGTCATATTTTGCCGAGATAAAGGATGTAAGCGACGAGTTTCGCTATAACGTTTAACTAACTCTTTATCATCAGCATCGAGAAAAACAACGTTAACATCAACATCGTTCTCAAGTGATTTGAGAATACGCTGTATTTCACCTGGCTGCTGAGGCATGTTACGTACATCAATACTGACTGCTATATCTTGCTCAGTATGGGCAATGTCTTTGACAAATTGCGGCAGTAGAGTAACAGGTAGATTATCGACACAGTAATAGCCGAGATCTTCAAGCACACGTAAGGCGACAGATTTTCCTGAACCAGAACGGCCACTTACAACCATTAACATCATGGTTTATTTACCTCGGTAATTGGGATATGGAGTAAAAGTTCACGATTCATCGGTAAGGATATGATACAGCTCTTGATCGCTAGTTGCATGACGCAGTTGTTTACATACTTGCTTGTTACCTAGCTTTTCAGCCATGCTTGCAAGCGTTTTTAAATGCTCTTTACATTGTTCTTCTGGTACAAACAGCGCAAACAGAAGATCAACGGGCTGATTATCAATTGCGTCAAAATCAATCGGTTCTTGGCATTGAATCAGTACGGCAATGGCTTGATCGCTATTACTGATACGTCCGTGAGGGATCGCAATACCATTACCAATACCTGTAGTCCCCATCTTTTCACGATTGAGCATACATTCGAATAGTGGCTGTGGGTTTTGATCGAGATGAGCGGCAGCTATCTCACTAATGAGTTCTAGCGCGCGTTTTTTGCTGGAGCAAGGGACTGCACTTTTAGTGCAGTCCAGGCTCAATACATGACTAAGTTGCATAGTTAGTGGCTGTTGAGCTTATCTTTGTGTTTGTTTAATTGACGGACGAGTTTATCAGTCAATTCATCAATCGCAGCATACATATTTTCAGAATCCGCTTTTGCGTGGATTTCCCCTGCGTTAATATGTAGCGTAGCTTCAGCGATCTGTTGAAGCTTTTCAACATTAAGTATTACTTGGACATTGTTTATTTTATCGAAGAAGCGCTCAAGTTTTTCAAACTTGGTCGTGACATACTCACGAAGAGAATCGGTTACATCAACATGGTGCCCTGTAATATTGATTTGCATAGACATCTTCCTTTTGTTGGATCTGACCTGTTAATCTAGATCAGACGTTTTCGCTGGTTCGACGGCGGAATACCTAAGGATTCACGGTACTTAGCGATAGTCCGCCTTGCTACCATAATGCCTTGCTCGGCTAGTAGTGTCGCAATTTTGCTGTCACTTAATGGCTTCGCTTGGTTTTCTGCTGCAACAAGTTTCTTCACCAGTGCGCGGATGGCAGTAGACGAACATTCGCCACCATTATCCGTACTGACATGACTTGAGAAGAAGTATTTCAATTCAAAAATACCTCGAGGTGTATGCATATATTTTTGCGTTGTGACTCGAGATATGGTGGATTCATGCATTTCTACGGCAAGGGCGATGTCATTTAATACCATGGGTTTCATCGCTTCTTCGCCATATTCAAAGAAGTCTTGCTGATGTTCGACAATGCAGCGAGCAACTTTGAGTAATGTTTCATTTCGACTTTCTAAACTTTTGATCAGCCATTTAGCATCTTGCAGGTGAGTACGAATAAATTGGCTATCTGCACTATTGCGGGTATTTTTGCTTAATGCTGCGTATTGTTCATTGACTTTAATACGTGGCACGCTGTCAGGGTTGATAGTGACTACCCATTTGCCGTGATCTTTAAACACAGAGACATCTGGTACCACATATTCGGTGTCTGAATGAATAACACGATTGCCTGGACGCGGATCGAGCGAATGGATCAACGCCATTACGGCTTTTAAATCGGCTTCTTTTAGTTTGGTTTCACGCATCAGTTGTCGATAATCACGATTGCCTAAAAGAGCAATATGATCAGACAGTAGCATTTTGGCTTCAGTGAGCCACTGGGTCTCTTTTGGGTAGGTAGCCAGTTGCAATAACAAGCATTCTTGCAAATTACGAGAAGCGACACCGAGAGGGTCAAATTGTTGTACGCGTTTTAATACCGCTTCAACTTCATCTAGCTCAAGTTCATCATCATCAAAACTCTCTAGAATATCTTCTGCAGAGCAGGATAAATATCCTTTTTCATCAACAGCATCAATGATAGCTGTTGCAATGGCAAGATCAGTTTCACTAAATGGGGTTAGCTGAACTTGCCACATTAGGTAGTCTTGCAACGATTCCGTGGTTTCCCCTTGATAGGCAGGAATATCATCGTCAAGTGCAATGCCTGTACTGCCTGTTCCTGCGCTATAAACATCATCCCAAGTCGTATCGACGGGGAGTTCTTCTGGCATTTCATTGGTATCGATAACATCGGCGGTGTCAAAGCTTTCAATATCATCAATATTGTCAGAGGCATCGTCTGTTGAAGATTCTGTCGCAGCTTTATCATCGTTTGTCGAAAGATCTTCATTTTCTTCCAGCTCTAGCAATGGATTTCCATCTAGGGCTTCTTGAATTTCCTGTTGGAGATCCAAAGTAGATAACTGCAGCAGGCGAATAGCTTGCTGTAGCTGCGGCGTCATAGCCAGTTGTTGGCCTAGCTTAAGCTGGAGCGAAGTTTTCATTAACGTAGATATACCTTGTCGTTATTATTTTTATGCTGTGGCTTTTTCTTCAATAGCAGACCTATGTAATGTGTTATAAGCGGAATTGGTCACCTAAGTACACGCGCTTAACATGCTCATCGTTGAGAACATGTTCAGGTGTACCGTTAGCGATTAACTGTCCTTGACTTACGATATACGCATGCTCACAGACATCAAGTGTTTCCCTTACATTATGGTCTGTTATTAAGACGCCAAGCCCACGATCACGTAAATGTTCAATGATCTTTTTGATGTCGATCACAGAGATGGGGTCAACACCAGCAAATGGCTCATCAAGTAAAATAAATTTAGGGTTTGCGGCTAATGCTCGTGCAATTTCAACACGGCGTCGCTCACCACCAGATAATGATTGGCCAAGACTGTTACGGATATGCTGGATGTTAAACTCATCCAATAAATCTTCTGCTTTGTCTTGGCGCTCTTCTTTCGTTAATTCTTTGCGCGTCTGGAGTACCGCCATCAAGTTATCATAAACGCTTAAGCGGCGGAAAATCGATGCTTCTTGAGGTAAATAACCGATACCCATACGTGAACGGTTATGCATGGGCTGTAGGCTGATATCGTCACCATCAATGGTGATCACACCTTCATCTCGTGCAACTAAACCTACAATCATATAAAACGATGTCGTTTTACCTGCCCCGTTAGGTCCTAATAGACCGACGATTTTTCCAGATTCAACCTCAAGGCTAACATCAGAAACAACTTTACGTCCGTTATAGCTTTTTGCGAGGTGTTCTGCTTTTAGAATAGCCATAGATACTATTTATTTCTTGTTATTGTTCAATTGATTTGGTTGGATGACGGTAGTTACGCGCTCTTTGTCGCCACTTTTTGCAACCAAACGTTGTTCATCGATCTTATAAGTGATGACATTACCTTTGATTTCACTGCCATCTTGTATCAAGACTGCGTGATCCGTCATTTTCAAAAATTCTGTTTTTGTGTCATAGCGCATTTTTAATGCTTCGCCATCAATAGGCTTACCATCATCCATAATTTGATGGAAGGTGGCAGGGTTACCATAAGCAACAATAGTTTGCTCTTTGGCGTTGCTATTTGGGCGTGTTACAACAACTTTATCAGCATGAATATCAATTGTGCCCTGACGTAATCTTACATTGCCAGTAAAGGTTGCAATGTTATTTTTTACATCAAGTTCTTGGCTATTCGAGCTGATATTAATCGGTTGTTTAGTATCACTTTTTAATGCCCAAGACGATGTGCTAACACACAATAAGCATAGTAGAGCACTAGTTTTCAGTCGGTTCATATCTACTTTTCACATTTTTTAAGAGTTTAGCGACTTTACGTTTCATATTACCCGTCATACCTTCACCTTGATTTTGGAAGGCGGGGCCTATAATCATGACATGGTCTTGAGTATTAAAATCTTGAGTTTCAATATTCAATTGCAAGTTATCTGTTTTGATCACTTGGATATCTGAATCGGGTAATAAGTTAAACATACGAACATTGCCATGAAGATTCAGTACCTTATTTTTATCTAAGATAGCGGTATTGGAGCTGATCCGCCATTCTGCATTCTTACCTTCCTTAAATACCCACAATACAGGTTTTACAAAATCGGTCTCACCACTTTTTTCAAAGTATTCAAGATGATCTGAATCGATTTGATAACTACGAATACCTGTGGGGTCAAAGGTTGTATTACTGATATCGTTACCAATGAACATTGGCTTTTCATCATCAGGTTTTACTTGATGATCTTGTTGCCACTGTTGTTCAAGTTGGTTGTAGCCTAACCATGCACAAAATATTACCAGAAGTACATAGAGTAGCCTTTTTAAAGTCATAGACTTAAGCCTTTATCATGTTTCATTGTTCTAATTCGTTACGCGTTATACTGAGTATGCTACTACATCACGCCTGCTTTTAATAAATCATGCATGTTTAATGCACCAACCAGTTGAGCGTTTTCAGTCACAAGCAACCCATTGATTTTACGATCTTCCATTATTTTTAACCCTTCAGCTGCGAGCAGTTGAGGAGAAATGGTTTGCGGGTTACAAGACATCACATCACCGATACTCGTATTGTGGATATCAATATGGTTATCGAGTAAACGGCGTAAATCACCATCGGTAAATATCCCGCTAAGTTGTTGCTTATTATTAACGATAGCCGTCATGCCTAAGCCTTTTTTTGAGATTTCTAGCAAGGCATCTTTAATGCTGGCTGTTTCTTCAATAATAGGCAGCATTTTACCGGTATGCATGACATCCGCGATACGCATTAATAATTTTCGTCCAAGTGCTCCTCCTGGATGAGACAAAGCAAAATCATCTGCCGTAAATCCACGTGCTTCCATAACTGAAATTGCTAATGCATCACCCATCACAAGTGTTGCTGTCGTACTTGAGGTTGGTGCTAGATTTAATGGGCAAGCTTCTTTATCTACAGTGATCTGTAAGTTGATAACTGCCATTTTTGCCATACTGGACGTTGGCTTGCCTGTCATGCTGATCATGGGAATTCCCAATCGTTTAATAACAGGCAGTAACGCTAAAATTTCAGCTGCTTCGCCAGAGTTAGAAATTGCGATCACAACATCTTCTTGTTTGATCATGCCTAAATCACCATGGCTTGCTTCACCAGGATGTACGAAAAAGGCAGGTGTACCGGTACTCGCCAGTGTTGCTGCTAGTTTTCTACCAATATGACCCGATTTACCCATTCCCATCACAATGACTTTGCCTTGGCAATCGAGTACCAGCTGACAGGCTTTATTAAAGCTATCATTAATATATCGGCTGATGTTTTGTAATGCTTGAATTTCAATATCCAGCACTTTTTTGCCATGACTAGAAAAGTCAAAGGAGCGAGACATCTGATTATTCTCCATTATGCGGAAATATTTAAGAATAGGTAAGCTTGGTAAGCAATAAAGCACAGTACCAAAAGACCGCCTTCAACACGATTGATTCGACGGCGTTTACCTAATGCCATTAATAATAACAATACAGACAGTCCGAGCATGACATAAAAATCACGCCCCATCGCAAGAGGACTTAATACTGATGGGTTCAGCAGCCCAGGTATACCCATTACTGCTAAAATATTAAAGACATTGGAGCCGATGATATTACCTACCGCCATATCATCTTCACCCTTGTAAATACTCGCGATAGAAGCGGCAAGCTCAGGCAAACTGGTACCAACAGCAATGATCGTTAAACCAATCACTAAGTCACTCATACCGTAGTGTTTAGCAATAACTACGGCTGACTCTACTACCATATCAGATGAGTAAAGCAGTAAACCTAAACCAATAAAAACCCAGATAATGGCGGATGAGTTTTTAACGCCGGTTGGGATCTCAGCTTCTTGCTCTTCAGCAAGAGGATCGTTTTTGCTCGACTTGCTGATTTTTAACATCGCAAGTAAAAACAGGACAAAAAGCACGGCAAGAAAAGCGCCTTCCATTCGGCCTAAATAATTATCCCACAGTAAGAGGCCAGCAATAACGGTCACGCCTAACATTAGCGGTAATTCACGGCGAATAATGGTTGAACTGATTGACAGTGGCTTCAATATTGCCGTTATACCTAAGATCAGAGCAATATTGGCGATATTAGAACCAAGCACATTACCTACTGCTGTATCGGTTTTACCGGCAAGTGCTGCGGTCGCTGAAACCATCATTTCGGGTGCCGAAGAGCCCATTGCCAGTATTGTCATACCGATAACAAGTGGCGCAACACCAAAATTTTTAGCCAGTGCTGCAGCGCCATATACTAATCGATCGGCACTCCATACTAATAACACTAACCCTACACAGAGCAATACAATGGCTTCGAGCATTCTAATCCCTTTTAAAAATGGCACGTTAAAAACGAGTACAGTAAATCTAGCGTTGAATCGCTTTTGATATTAGGCCGTAATTTTGACGGTTAGCAAAGCAAAAGGGAAGTATAACAAATGACTAATTCTCTCTATTGTGAACATTTATGAGGGAAAATAACAATCACAATGAATTTATCATGATGGATTGTAAAGCCTTGCTATTTTTAGGAATGATACAAGTATTTGAATAGCGTTCAATTGTTAAGTTAAAATAATACAAGAAAAGGTTAATAAGAATCGTTATCCAAGTAGTTGGCGTTTAAAATAACAGCAATACGCCTTAACACTGTAACAATAGATGAGATATGAACCGACTAACTTGAGTTGATGTTTTATTCTCCTTATTATCCTTAGCTATAATGGTTTTCACGCGATGAATATGATTTTTCCTGTGGCTAAGTCATAATGTACTGATTTTTAATAATAATTAGTGTTTTTCATGAGGAATTACCAGTAATTAGAGGCGAATACGAAGCAATGGCTAAAAGCGATATACTGATTTCGATTAAAAACCTAACATTTTCTCGTGGAGAACGATTCATTTTTGATGATATTTCCCTTGATGTGCCACGAGGAAAAGTAACCGCAATTATGGGACCTTCGGGCATAGGTAAAACAACATTACTCCGTTTAATTGGTGGTCAAATTGTGCCAGATAACGGCGAAGTATGGTTTGATGAGTGGAATATCCCAACCTTAAAACGCAGTGATTTATATCAAGCTCGTAAACGAATGAGTATGTTGTTTCAATCGGGCGCGCTTTTTACTGATATGAACGTTTTCGACAATATTGCATTTCCGTTGCGGGAACATACCGATTTACCTGACGATTTATTGCGTAGTTTAGTGTTACTGAAATTAGAAGCAGTAGGGTTACGTGGTGCGGCGCAATTGATGCCGAATGAGTTATCTGGCGGTATGGCACGTCGAGCGGCCTTAGCTCGTGCCATTGCTCTTGATCCTGAATTAATGATGTATGACGAACCTTTTGTCGGACAAGATCCCATTACGATGGGCGTGTTAGTGCAATTAATCAGTAGTCTCAATAAAGCATTAGGTATGACATCTGTGGTTGTTTCTCATGATGTACCCGAAGTGATGAGTATCGCTGATCATGTTTACTTACTATCAGGTGGTAAAATTATTGGCAGCGGTAGCCCTCAAGAATTACGAGAAAATCCAGATCCTCGCGTACGTCAGTTCTTAGACGGTGATGCTGATGGCCCCGTTCCTTTTAAGTTTCCAGCGCAGCCATTAGAGCAAGATTTATTTGGTTAAGCGTTATTCACGATGCGTGTCATGCGCATCTGTTATTCGATGGATTACGAGCAAAAAATGATTGTTGATGCGATAGCTGATTTAGGGCGAAGTGGTATTGAAAAATGCCAAACAATGGGCCGAGCAACGTTAATGTTGTTTGGCGCATTGGTGAGTAAGCCTCAGCCAAGAAAAATGTTTCCGTTATTAATAAAGCAACTGTATTCAGTTGGTGTTTTATCAATAGCGATTATTCTTGTTTCAGGTTTGTTTATCGGCATGGTGCTGAGTTTACAAGGTTACCTTGTACTGGCTGACTTTGGTGCCGAAACGAGCTTAGGACAAATGGTTGCATTGTCTTTACTACGCGAATTAGGTCCGGTAGTGACAGCACTGTTGTTTGCTGGGCGAGCAGGATCTGCACTTACCGCTGAAATAGGTTTAATGAAAGCGACTGAACAGCTTTCAAGTATGGAAATGATGGCGGTTGATCCGCTGCGTCGAGTGATTGCACCACGTTTTTGGGCTGGTGTTATCTCAATGCCATTATTAGCACTGATGTTTAGTGTTGTAGGTTTATGGGGGGCGCAAATTGTTGGCGTTGATTGGAAAGGGATTGATTACGGTAGTTTCTGGTCGGTCATGCAATCGTCAGTGAACTTTAGTTATGACATAGGGAACAGCATTATTAAGGCTGTTGCTTTTGCTATAACGGTAACCTGGATTGCGGTATTTAATGGTTATGATGCCGTTCCTACTTCTGAAGGGATCAGCCGAGCAACGACACGAACAGTGGTGAATTCATCACTGGCGGTATTGGGCTTAGATTTTATTTTGACTGCACTGATGTTTGGTAGCTAATTCGTAAAGAAACCAACATGGTCTTAGTGTGACAAAACAAATTAAATGGATAAAAGCATGCAACAAAATAAACGTTTAGAACTGTGGGTTGGCATTTTTATGTTAGCCGGAATTGCAGCATTATTAGTATTAGCTTTCAAAGTTGCTAACCTACAAAGCTTTGGTAGTAATGAAAGTTACACATTAAAAGCCCATTTCGATAATATCGGTGGTTTAAAAGTCCGCTCTCCCGTGAAGGTCGGTGGTGTAACCGTTGGTGAAGTGACAGCTATTAACCTTGATAAAGAAACCTATATTCCGATGGTTACGTTATCGATTAACAAAAAATTTGGTTATTTCCCTGAAACGAGCTCGGCTTCAATTTTAACATCTGGCCTTTTAGGTGAGCAGTATTTAGGTATTTCCCCTGGGTTCGTTGATGACGATGTCGAGATGCTACATAACGGCGATCTTATTGAAGACACGAAATCTGCGTTAGTATTAGAAGATATGATAGGCCAAGTGCTATATAGCATTGGCGGTGACAAAAAAGACTAGGAGCACCAATGAAATTTTTACGATGCCTAATGCTGGCTTTTCTTGCCCTACCGATGTTGGTGCAGGCTGCAACAATCGATCAGACCAATCCATACACGATGATGGATAAAGTTTCTGTTCAGTTATTTAAAACCTTAAAAGCAGAGCAGCCGAAGATCCAAGCCAATCCAGAAGAGTTACGTATTATTGTTAAAAAAGAGCTATTGCCTTATATCAATACACGTTATGCCGCTTATAAAGTGTTGGGTTCAAATTTAAAGAAAACTACCGCAGAGCAGCGTGATGCATTCACGGAAGCGTTCACTGAATATTTAGTAGCATCTTATGCTCAGGTGTTAACGCAGTATACTGATCAGAAAATTCAGATTGAGCCTGCCAAAGCGGTTCCCGCAGATCGTAGTATCGTGTCAGTACGCGTTGATATTGTCGATAATCAACGCCCACCTATTCGTCTTGATTTTAAGCTACGTTTAAATAAAAAGACAAAAGAATGGCAAGGATTTGACATGGTTGCTGAAGGAGTCAGTATGATTTCGACTAAGCAAAGTGAGTGGAGTGGTGAGCTTCGCACGAAGGGAATCGATGCGGTAACGCAAAACCTACGCGATCTTGCTGCTAAGCCAATTCAGATCGAGAAAAAATGATCATGTCTGAGGATAGGATCAAATGGCAAGCTCTCGGTAATGACCAATATTGCTTGTCAGGTTGTTTAGAACGTGACACAGTGCCAGCTTTTTGGCGACGTAGAAACGAGTGGGTACCTGATTCAAACAAGGTCTTGCTCGATCTAGGTGGTTTGAGTCGAGTCGACTCAGCTGGCATGGTGATGTTATTGCATCTTCACCAGCAATTAAGCAGCGCAGGATGTGACTTCACCCTGCTTAATGTGCCCGAGCAGCTAAAAACATTGTTACGCTTGAGCCATGTTGAACCCATTTTAGCCGCTAGTATGCAGTGAGCTTTAGAGAGGATAGCTTGTGGAAATCTCCGAGATTAAACAAATTTTAGAAAACGCCTTAGATCTTGATGAAGTGATTGTTAAAGGTGAAGGTAGTCACTACGAAGTTATTGCAGTGAGTACGATTTTTGACGGCATGAGCCGAGTGAAAAAACAACAAACTATTTATGGTCCGTTAATGGATCGAATTGCAGCAAACGACATTCACGCATTAAGTATCAAAACGTATACACCTGAAGAATGGATGCGTGATAAAAAGCTAATGTCGTTATAACGAGGTAAACGATGCAGAAGTTTCGTATTCAGGGCGGTGGTCCACTAAGCGGTGAAGTGTCAATTTCTGGCGCTAAGAATGCAGCATTGCCGATTTTATTCGCCGCTTTGCTTGCTGAAGAGCCTGTAGAAATTGCAAATGTTCCAAAATTACGTGATATCGATACGACAATGGAACTCCTTTCTCGTTTAGGCGTAAAAGTATCACGTAATGGCTCAGTTCATATCGATGCAAGTGATGTGAATGAGTTTTGTGCTCCTTACGATTTAGTGAAAACGATGCGTGCTTCTATCTGGGCACTTGGCCCATTGGTTGCTCGTTTTGGTCAAGGTCAGGTTTCACTACCTGGCGGTTGTGCGATAGGCGCGCGCCCTGTTGATCTTCATATTGTAGGTTTAGAGCAATTAGGCGCAACAATCACGCTTGATGAAGGCTACGTGAAAGCGAGTGTTGATGGTCGCCTGAAGGGCGCACATATCGTGATGGATAAAGTCAGTGTTGGTGCAACAGTAACGATTATGTCAGCAGCAACATTGGCTGAAGGCACAACGGTTATTGAAAATGCAGCACGTGAGCCTGAAATTGAAGATACAGCTGCATTTCTAAATGCACTTGGCGCAAAAATTTCAGGTGCAGGTACTGCAACCATTACCATTGAAGGCGTTGAGCGTCTTGGTGGTGGTTACCACGAAGTGGTTGCTGACCGTATTGAAACGGGAACTTTCCTTGTTGCTGCTGCTGTTTCTGGTGGCAAGATTATGTGTCGTAATACCAAGCCTGAATTAATGGAAGCGGTATTAGCAAAGCTTGAAGAAGCAGGCGCTTTGGTTGAAACGGGTGAAGACTGGATCAGCCTTGACATGACAGGACGTGAGCTTAAAGCGGTCAATATCCGTACCGCGCCACATCCAGGTTTCCCAACAGACATGCAAGCGCAATTCTCACTACTGAACCTCATTGCCAAAGGCACAGGTATTATTACTGAAACGATTTTTGAAAACCGTTTCATGCATATTCCTGAGTTAATTCGTATGGGGGCTCATGCTGAGATTGAAGGTAACACTGTTATTTGTGGTGATACTGCAGGCTTAAGCGGTGCTCAAGTGATGGCAACAGATTTACGTGCATCAGCAAGCCTTGTGATTGCAGGTAGCATTGCGAAAGGTGAGACGATTGTTGATCGTATTTACCATATCGACCGTGGTTACGAGTTTATCGAGCAGAAGTTTAGCGCATTAGGTATGAACATCGAACGTATCTAAGATGTCTTATTTTTAAATAAGAAATGTCTAAACAAAAAAACGCCTCACATGTGAGGCGTTTTTTTATATTTGTTATGTGTAATTATCGCATCGGTTTATTCTCAGAGGCCGGGCGATTAGCCACCGTTACAGGAATGATCATGGGTTTACCATCACGTAGAATTTTTACATTCACATGCGTACCTGGGCGGATATCAGTAACAATATCTCTAACGCTTTGTACATTCGTGACTTGTTTACCTGCAATCTCGACCACGATATCATTTTTTTGAAAGCCAGCTTTTGACGCAGGGCCGTTAGGATCCATACCTTCTACGATAATGCCATTTACCTGATTGGCATCATACAGTCTTGCCATAACAGGGTTAATCTCACGCCCTTGAATACCAATCCAACCACGGATAACACGCCCATCAGCGATCAGCTTATTCATAATTTTGATGGTTAGTTGGTAAGGGATAGCAAATGAAATACCGTAGGTTTCAATATTCGTTGCTTGTTGGAAAGAAGCGGTATTAATACCAACGAGCTCTCCACGGGTATTGACTAATGCCCCACCTGAGTTACCACGGTTAATCGCGGCATCTGTTTGGAGAAAATCTTGTGGGCCATAAAAGCTCATGCCTGAACGCCCTGTTGCTGAAATAATACCAAAGGTTGTTGTTTGACCTAGATTATAGGGATTACCTATGGCAAGAACGACATCACCGACTGTCGCTTTGTAGTCTGGATTAACTGGGATCACGGGTAAATTATCAGCATTAATTTTCAAAACCGCGAGATCGGTTAATTGATCTAAGCCGATCAGTTGTGCGTTTAAAATGCGGCCATCTTGCAGTGCGACAATGACTTGATCCGCATTGGCGACAACGTGATAGTTCGTCACGATATAGCCTTTATCACTCATGATCACCCCCGAACCTAATCCTTGGGTGATTAACTCTGGCTCTGGTCGTGATTCATTATTTTCATAGCGACGGTTATAAATATTCACCACCGCAGGCGAAGCGCGTTTAACGGCGTAGTTAAATGATAAAGGGGCGGGCGCATCGTCTAATTGGGGTAAAGACACCGGTGATGATGGGCGCAAACTTGGTACAGCAACAAGTACAACACATGCTGTGATAAGGCCGAGCAAAATAGAACGACCAAGAAAAGCCAACATCAAGAGTCCTTAAAGTAATAAAGAGAGTGAGTGGCAAGAAGAATACCATTCATACTTAGAGAGACCAATAATAAAGTCAGAGCGCTGTTTCACCCTGACTTTATTTGAAGGTTAATGACAAACGTATTATTACCTAATGATCAGGTACAGGACGTTGTTTCCACGCTTGACTTCCATCGCAAGCACATCAGGTTTTGCTTCAAGTGCTTTACGAAGTTCACCGAGGTTATTTATCTTATTACGGTTAAGGCCAATAATAATGTCACCTTTTTTTAGCCCATAACGTGCAGCGATAGATCGCTCATCAAGCTTTGATACCTTAACCCCTTTGACTTTATCGCCAGCAACCGTATTGGTAAATTCAGCACCGGCTAGGCTAGGGTGGAGATTATCAGCCTTCACTTTGTTTTCACTCGCCGCTTTTAAGGTCACATTAACGGTTTGCTTTTTACCGTCGCGAATAATACCTAAAGTGAGTGCCTTGCCTGCGCCCATTGTCGCTATTTTCGCTCGTAACTCACCAAAGGTACGGATTGGGTTGCCGTTCACTTCGGTAATGATATCCCCCGCTTTCAGCCCTGCTTTTTCAGCAGAAGAGTCGGGCATGACTTGGTTAACAAATGCACCGTGGTTCGTTGAATACCCGAAGGTTTTAGCAAGCTCTGCGGTTAATTCTCCACCTTGAATCCCCAAAATCCCGCGTTTTACTTGACCAAATTCTAAGAGTTGATCAGTTAAGCTTTTCACCATATTGGAGGGAATAGCAAAGCCAATACCGACATTACCACCGTTAGGGCCTAAAATTGCGGTGTTAATACCAATTAACTCACCATTGAGATTAACTAATGCACCGCCTGAGTTACCACTGTTGATAGCAGCATCGGTTTGAATAAAGTTTTCAAAGTTTTCGACATTTAAGCCACTACGACCCAGTGCCGAGACAATTCCTGATGTTACCGTTTGACCTAAACCAAATGGGTTACCAATTGCGATAGCAAAATCACCGACACGTAACTTATCGGAGTTCGCCAGTTTTACTTCCGTTAAGTTTTCAGGTTTGTCTATCTGTAGTAATGCAATATCGGACATGCCATCACTACCAATAAGTTTGGCATCGATTTCGCGTCCATCAGAAAGTTGGACACTGATTTCATCTGCGCCATCAATAACATGATGGTTAGTGACGATATAGCCTTTCTTTGCATCAACAATAACCCCAGAGCCTAAACCTCTAAATGGACGCTCTTGGACTTGCTCTGAAGGAAAGTCTGGACCAAAAAAATAACGGAAAGATTCAGGTAAACGCTGCTTAGAAACATGCTTACCTTCAACAGCAATACTCACAACCGCGGGGGTGACTTGCTCCAACATTGGTGCAAGGCTTGGTATAGGTTGGTTATTAACAGAGGTGGGTAATGCTGCAGTTGCAGTTACTGGGGTAAGAGCAGAACTGATACCTAATGCTAACGCAGTAAGAACAAGAAAAGGCTTTTTAATCATTATTGAGCTCCAGTTTACAAGTAAAATTAAGACCTATAAAAAGAAGTCAAAGTTCACTTTCACTCACTCTTATTACGAATAAACAACAAGTGAAAGTGAATAAATGTGACAGTTAACTCGCTTTTGGCTCGGCATGTAGTTGAGCTTTTTCTTCTTCTGTTACTGCGGTGTTTTCACCGTTAAATAATCCCGTCGCGCCATTGGCATAATCGCGCGGTGCTTGCTCAACACTCTCATCTTCTTTTGGCCCGTCTTTCACCGTTTCTAAACTCGTGATGCGTTTTGCAAAAGGATTATCTTGTGCTGGAAGGTTTGGCATTAACTCGGTAGAAGTCTTCGCCATATGCTCATAAAGTTTGCTGTAATCTTTAGCAACATTGTCGAGTAAATCAGCACTGCGAGCAAAATGATCAACGAGTTCTTGGCGGAACTGTTCGAGCTCGTACTTTGACTTATCAAGCTCTTTTTTGAGTGTTTTTTGCTGTTTTACACTTTTGTTTGTTAGACGAACGGCAAGAGCACCAACTAAGATCCCTGCTAAAAATATAATAATGGCCCAAGTCATGGTCATGAATAAACTCCTTGTGACTTATACGAATATTCGTGTATCAATGTTTATCAACGATGGCTGTCACGTTACTATACCGTGAGGTTAAGCGACATGATACTCAATAAATATGATGTAAGAGTCATGAAGTGGCTCTGCCTCTCATAATTAGAGATAACTCACGGATGTAACAGGTAAGGTTAGAATGACGCCACTAGAAAAATATCAACAAGATTTACAGAAAACGGATTTTTTTGCAGATCCAGCACAAGCCAATGCCGTTTCCCATCTTGATAATTTATATCATCGTATAATAGCGCCTAAACCTGAGCCTAAACTGTCTTTCATCCAACGTTATTTTAAATCTAATTCAACTCAAGCAGATATTGTGCCAGTGAAAGGATTATATTTTTGGGGCGGGGTAGGACGAGGGAAAACTTATCTTGTTGATACTTTTTATGACTGTTTACCATTGGAACGTAAAACGCGGATGCACTTTCATCGCTTTATGCATCGCGTGCATCAAGAATTAAAAACATTAGATGGTGTTGAAAATCCACTGGAACACGTTGCTGATAAATTTAAACAAGAAACAGATATTATTTGTTTTGATGAGTTTTTTGTTTCTGATATTACCGATGCAATGATTTTAGGTACCTTGCTTGAAGCGTTATTTAAGCGAGGAATTAGTTTAGTCGCAACATCGAATATTCCACCATCAGAGTTATATCGAAATGGTTTGCAACGTGCGAGATTTTTACCAGCTATCGCATTGATAGAACAGCATTGTGAGATAGTGAATGTTGATGCTGGGATTGATTATCGCTTGCGAACGTTAGAACAAGCTGAGATTTATCATTACCCATTAGATGAATGTGCAACAGAGAATTTAAAACGTTATTTCGAACAGTTAACCTCAGAGCCTCGTAATCAGCAAACAATGATCACAATTAATGCGCGGCAATTGATGGTACAGCGAGAGGCGGATGGTGTCGTGCAGTTCAGTTTTAACCAATTATGCCAAACGTCACGTAGTCAAAATGATTACATGGAAATAGCACAAATCTATCATACGGTTATTTTATCTGAAGTACCGCAAATTACAGAGCAGGAAGACGATGCTGCACGGCGCTTTATTGCCATGGTTGATGAGTTTTATGAGCGTAATGTCACTTTGATTATTTCTGCGGCAGTACCTCTTGAGCAACTTTATCAACAAGGACGATTAACTTTTGAATTTAAACGATGTTGCTCACGTTTAATCGAAATGCAAAGCCATGAATACTTAGCAAAGCCGCATTTAGCATAGAAATCGCGTTGTTAACGGTTATCGTATTTAACGATAATCAGGATTTATCGACTGCTTTTGCCTTAAATTGTCGTTAATAAGAAAAAAAGACATTTTTTTTAGGAAAAGAGGTGATTTTTTCCTCACCCTTCCCTATAATCTTGCGACCCACCGTACCTGTGAAGGCGAAAGCCTGGAGTGCCAACCACTCGAAGGGGTGATGACTGGGCTCTTATACAGAGGGACCATCATTTGATGGTTCTAGTAAGTGAAACTATTTAAATTATTGGGTATTAATTAGCATGAAAACTTTCGTTGCTAAACCAGAAACTGTAAAACGTGACTGGTATGTTGTTGACGCTGAAGGTAAAACTCTAGGTCGTCTTGCAACTGAAATCGCTTCTCGTCTACGTGGTAAGCACAAGCCGGAGTACACTCCACACGTTGACACTGGTGACTACATTGTAGTTATCAATGCTGAGAAAGTAGCAGTAACTGGTAACAAGCGTACAGATAAAATGTACCACCACCACACTGGCTACATCGGCGGCCTTAAGTCAATCAGCTTTGATAAGCTAATCGACAAGAAACCAGAAATGGTTATTGAAACTGCTGTTAAAGGCATGCTTCCTAAAGGTCCTCTAGGCCGTGCTATGTACCGTAAGCTAAAAGTTTACGCAGGTACTGAGCACAACCATGCTGCACAACAGCCTAAAGTACTAGACATCTAATTGGGAATTATGACAATGGCAGAGAATCAATACTACGGCACTGGTCGCCGTAAAAGCTCAGCAGCTCGCGTTTTCATCAAACCGGGTACTGGCAACATCGTTATCAACAAGCGTAGCATCGAAGAGTACTTCGGTCGCCCAACAGCGCGTATGGTTGTTCGTCAACCTCTAGAGCTTGTTGAAATGACAGAGAACCTAGACCTATACATCACTGTTAAAGGTGGTGGTATCACTGGTCAATCTGGTGCAATCCGTCACGGTATCACTCGCGCTCTTATGGAGTACGATGAAACTCTACGTCCTGCTCTACGTGCAGCTGGCTACGTTACTCGCGACGCTCGTTGCGTTGAGCGTAAGAAAGTTGGTCTACGTAAAGCACGTCGTCGTCCACAGTTCTCTAAGCGTTAATTTTCGCTTCCAGATTTTATCTGGTTACTGTGTACAGAAAGCTCAACCCTCGGGTTGGGCTTTTTTTTATTTATTAATAGCTAAACAATCAGCTTCCTGCCTTATTTTCTCCATTTTTACCGCTCTCAACACGGCCAAAAATTAAGTTTAAGTAACGATGTTATCGTTGGAAGGTAAAAAGAACGCTTTGCTCAGATTTAGTGCAAAAGAGTCGCTTTAACTTGTCAAAATATCGTCTGTTACATATCCTTTTTATGTTGGAAACAGTTTGAATGTGTAATTTTACTGTTACCTTTTCGTTGGAAGTTAGCCGTGGCTCCAAGGACGCATAAGGACGTAATAATCCAAGGCGGGAGTAAGGGAGAATATTGGATGAGCAATGTGCCAGTAAGCAAAGGACGACGTCGCTTTCTGACCGTAACAACCTCGGTTGTTGGTGGGTTAGGAGCTGCAGCTGTTGCCGTTCCTTTTATCAAATCATGGAATCCGAGTGCGAAAGCAAAAGCCGCCGGTGCTCCTGTCGAAGTTGATATCAGTAAGTTAGAAGATGGACAAATGGTTCGCGTTGAATGGCGAGGAAAACCTGTGTGGGTTGTTCGTCGCAGCAAGGCTGTTTTACAAGAGTTAAGTACCCATGATGGCGAATTGCGGGATCCTTCATCAGAAGAACCTCAGCAGCCATCTTATGCACAAAATGAATTCCGTTCAGTGAAGCCTGAAATCTTTTTAGCCTTGGGTATTTGTACTCATCTTGGCTGTTCTCCAACTTATTTACCCGATAGCTTTAATGAACAAGTAAGTGGTATATCGTCAGGGTTCTTCTGTCCATGTCACGGCTCTACCTTTGATATGGCCGGTCGTGTATTTGCAGGCGTGCCTGCACCATTGAATCTGGTGATACCTCCATATCAATTCTTAGATGACAACACGATTATCGTTGGTGTTGATGGGGAGGCCGTATAATGAATGCGCTACTAGGTTGGATTGAAAAACGTTTGCCCGTCACGAATGCTTATAGAAAGCATTTATCTGAATATCCGATGCCGAAAAATTTCAACTTTTGGTACATCTTTGGTTCTCTTGCCATGTTGGTGCTTGTTAATCAGATCGTAACAGGGATCTGGTTAACCATGAACTATGTACCATCAGGTGAAGGGGCATTTGCTTCCATTGAATATATTATGCGAGATGTAGAGTATGGTTGGCTGCTACGTTATATGCACTCGACAGGTGCTTCCGCATTTTTTGTCGTGATTTATCTGCATATGTTCCGCGGCTTGATCTACGGATCTTACCAAAAGCCTCGTGAGCTACTGTGGTTATTCGGTATGTTGATTTTTCTCATTCTCATGGCTGAAGCGTTCATGGGATATTTGTTGCCATGGGGACAAATGTCATTCTGGGGCGCACAGGTCATTATTTCGCTATTTGGTGCAATACCTGTAATCGGTGACGATCTAACTCTTTGGATCCGAGGGGATTATGTTGTCTCAGGGGCAACGCTAAACCGTTTCTTTGCATTACATGTTATTGCGCTGCCAATCGTATTGTTGTTGCTCATTGTGTTACACGTATTAGCACTTCATGAAGTGGGTTCAAATAACCCTGATGGTATTGAGACAAAACTGCCGAAGGGCTCTAAAGGTGAAGGGTATAAAACACAATTTCGTTTTCATGAATACTACAGCAACAAGTATGACATCATTGATTCAATCCCATTTCATCCTTATGGAACAGTTAAAGATCTGATTGGTGTTGCTGTTTTCGCCTTTTTCTTTAGCTATGTGATCTTTTTTAACCCAGAAATGGGAGGGTACTTCCTTGAGCCGCCAAACTTTGAAGCTGCAAATCCACTAAAAACACCTGAGCACATTGCGCCAGTTTGGTATTTCACGCCGTTCTATGCGATTTTGCGTGCGGTACCCGATAAGTTATTAGGTGTGGCGGCAATGGGAGCATCGATTGTCTTTTTATTCCTGTTACCGTGGTTCGATCGCTGTAAAGTTCGCTCTTTCCGTTATCGTAGCAAAGTGCACTTTATCAATATTTGTCAGTTCACAGTTAGCTTTATTGCACTAGGTGTTTTAGGTACGTTACCTGCAACTCCTACTTATACATTGCTTGCACAGATATTTAGCTTTGCTTACTTTATGTTTTTCATTTTATTGTTCTTTTACAGTAAAAATGAGGCAACGAAACCGCTGCCAGAGAGGGTGACATTCAAATGAGAAAATTGATTGTAACGCTGCTGGCAATGCTTCCTACTTTTGCTTTTGCGGCAGGTAGCAATGTACCTTTAGATGCGGCGAATAATGACTTAACAGACAAAGCATCACTTCAACGTGGCGCAAAGACATTTATGAATTATTGTTCTGGATGTCATTCAACCCAATACCAACGCTACGAGCGAGTGGCAGAAGATCTTGGTATTCCACCAACGTTAATGAAAGAGAATTTGATTTTTGATCAAAATGCTAAAATTGGTGATTTGATGACAAATGCGATTTCAACCGAGTATGCGGCAGCTTCATTTGGCGCCCCTGCTCCTGACTTAACTTTGGTTGCGCGTGTTCGAGGTACTGATTGGATCTATACTTACTTACGATCCTTCTATGCCGATCCTAGTCGTCCATTTGGTGTTAATAATTTAGTGTTCCCAAGTGTCGGTATGCCGCATGCTCTCGAAGAGTTACAAGGTGCACCACATAAAGCATTTGAGACCAAAATGATTGACGGTGAGAAAGTTCAAGAGTTTATCGGGATCGAATCTGATGGTACCGGAGAGCTGAGCGCCGAAGAATATGACGATATGGTGCGTGATTTAGTTAACTTCCTTGATTACTCTGCTGAGCCAATGAAGCTGGAACGACAGCAAATGGGCTTGTGGGTGATGGGCTTTATTGCGGTATTCTTTGTTTTAACTGTATTGTTGAAGAAAGAATATTGGCGTGATGTCCACTGATAAGGTAATCTAGTGGGTTAAGAATCTCGCAATGGGGGCTTAAGCCTCCATTGCTTTTTGTGTATTAAATATACTGGAGGGGTTGATGGCTGTTGCTGCCAATAAACGCTCTGTGATGACTCTGTATTCTGATGCTTCAGACATCTACAGCCATCAGGTGCGTATCGTACTAGCCGAGAAAGGTGTTAGTGTTGAAATCGAGCTGGTTGATCCATTGAATCTACCTGAAGATCTGTTAGAGCTGAATCCATACCAGTCAGTTCCTACATTGGTTGATCGTGAATTAGCACTATACCAAGCGAACATCATTATGGAGTACTTGGATGAGCGTTTTCCTCACCCACCTCTAATGCCGGTTTACCCTGTTGCTCGTGGTAACAGCCGTCTAATGATGTACCGTGTTGAGCGTAACTGGTACTCACTTGCAGAGAAGATTAATACTGGCACTGCCGATGAAGCTGACAAAGCACGTAAGCAATTACGTGAAGAGTTACTTGCATTAGCACCAGTATTTGCAGAATTCCCATTCTTCATGAGTGATGAGTTCAGCTTGGTTGACTGTTACCTTGCTCCACTACTATGGCGTCTACCTGAAATGGGTATTGAACTAAGTGGTGCTGGCGCAAAAGAAGTGAAAACTTACATGACACGTGTATTTGAACGTGACTCTTTCCTAGCTTCATTGACTGAAGCTGAACGTGAAATGCGTTTAGCTGGCCAGTAATATGGATATGGAAAAAATGACACCGCGTCGTCCTTATTTGTTGCGGGCATTTTATGATTGGTTAGTGGACAACGATCTCACACCACACTTGGTTGTTGATGCAACATTACCAGGTGTACAAGTACCAATGGAGTTCGTTAGTGATGGTCAAATCATCCTAAACGTTGCTCCTCGTGCTGTGGGGAATTTAGAACTGGGTAATGAAGCGGTTAGCTTTAATGCGCGTTTTAGTGGTCGTCCACATTCTGTTATTGTACCTATGTACGCTGTGCTTGCTGTTTATGCGCGTGAAAACGGAGCAGGAACAATGTTTGAGCCAGAGCCTAGCTATGAATCAGATATGCCAGTCTTTGATGATGTTGATGATATCGAAGATATGATTGATGAAGCATCAGAGCCTAGCTCTCCATTTGCCGTGGTTAGTGAAACTGAAACTGCCGGTGATGATCCTGACGATGAGCCGCCACGTCCTCGCGGTCGTCCAAGCTTACGTGTTGTGAAATAGATAGTTTCTCTTTAATAAAAAAACGCAGCCAATAGGCTGCGTTTTTTTATATCGATAAAGGGTGATTAGCGATTTTGACTCGGTTCGAATAATGTCACAACTTTTTTAACGCCATTGATATTCCGTGCAATATTGATCGCAATTTCTTTTTGGCGTGGCGTCACATAGCCTAAAAGGTAGACTCGCCCCCCTTCGCTGATCACTTGGATCACCGCTCCTGTTAACTGCTTGCTCGCGATGAGTTGAGATTTTACCTTGGTGGTTAGCCAGGCATCATAACTAATGTCACCTACGCTAAGTAAAGGTCTCACTTCAAGTTGGTTATACAGATCTTTTACATTAGCAATATGCTTAACTTGCTGAGCAAATTGTGCTTTTGCAGCGGCAGAAGTGGCTTGACCAATCAGTAGTACTTTACCGTTAAGCGAGATACTGTTGGCACTGATTGAGCGGGTAAATTGGCGGCTATTTGCCAGACCCGAAATATCCATTTCTACTTTTTGATCTTGCCAATGTTGTTCTATATCTCGTGGATCTTGCGTGGAAAAACTCGAACATCCTTGTAATACAATGCTAAAAATTAGCAATAGGCGGCATACCCAGTTCATTGATTATCCTTCGTGGTGCGGGAAGAGTACTTGGTCAATAAGATCGCACAAGCAATGTACTGTTAGTAAGTGGACTTCTTGAATACGTGCGGTACGTTGAGATGGGATACGAATTTCAACATCTTGTATACCAAGTAACCCTGCCATTTCGCCGCCATCTTTACCGGTTAAGGCGATGATAGTCATATCACGTGTAAGTGCAGCTTCCATTGCTTTGATAATGTTCTTGCTATTACCGCTGGTTGATAATACAAACAGAATATCACCGGCTTGACCGAGTGCGCGCACTTGTTTTGAAAACACTTCGTCGTGGTGATAATCATTAGCAATTGCTGTCAAAATTGTTGTGTCAGCCGTTAATGCTAAAGCGGGAAGGCTTGGGCGCTCAGTTTCAAAGCGATTAATAAGACATGAAGCAAAGTGTTGTGAATTAGCTGCTGAGCCACCATTACCGCAACATAAAATCTTATTGCCGTTTAATAGGCTCTGAACCATGACTTGGGCAGCTTTTGAGATGGAATCGGGAAGTGCTTCTGCTGCTGCAATTTGAGTTTGAATACTTTCGGTGAAACTTTCGCGAATGCTATCTAGCATGATTAACCTTCAACTAAGATGTTGGTATGCCACTCAATATGGTGTTCTTGACCTTCAATTGTCACGACATCAAACCGACATTCGGTTTGATCGATTGAAAAGCCATTTTTCTGTAACCAAAAAAGGGCGGTGCGTTTTATTTTTTGTTGTTTATGCCAATTCACCGCTTCTGAAGCCGAACCGAAATGGCGATGTGTCCGGTATTTTACTTCAATAAAGACAAAACATTTACCATGTCGCATGATTAAATCAATTTCACCACCGCGACAGCTAAAATTTCGTTCGATAAGCTTAAGACGGTGGCGAGACAGAAACTGTTCCGCCATCCGTTCATAAGTTTGACCTTGTTGTCGTTTATTCAGGTTGAATACCGTCTGCAGTGAATTTACCCCAGTCAATGTGACGATGGATCACACATTGGCTATCGGCACTTAATTTGCCTGTAACACCTTGTGTTGTGTAATCACTCATCGCACGTAATTGTGGTAATTCGTTACTTAAAAGGTAAGCATCCATACCAAAAGCATGAAGGCGAACACTGGTATTACCTTCATTTGGCCACAATTGGTTGAAACGCTCCATATAACTTGCCGGTGGATTGATTAGAAGTGGAATATCACCGATTTCTACGCCTTGTATTTCTGGAGAGTATCCTTTGCGATCTGGATTACTTCGAGAGCTAACATAAATTTGTGGTGGGTTACCACTTGGTGGTAATGATGCTTCAATAAATGGCTTTATAGTCATCAATTCATTTTTGCTAGCAACGATATATATCGCATCTGTCTTACTACCTGGTGCACGCCCAAATACCTGACGGATTTGCTGTGGTATCTCATCGCTTGCACCAAATGTAGCCACTTGTGCTGGTTGACTATTTAAGCTTGTCCACTCTTGATTAAAAGCAGAACTTACTCGCTGACCATAACTGTTTGATGGTACAAGTACGACAGGATCACGATGACCTTCATTGAAAATATGCTCTGCAGCTTGCTCGGCACTTTGCTCTGGCGAAAGAGCAAAATAACACGCATTAGGGTGGTTGCTGGTAATTTCAGGTGGCATATTTAACGCCAACGTATTGATATGAGTGGTGTTATCTTGTTGAAACTCTGAAATCTTATTCTTACGCAGTGGACCGACAACAAATTGAGTGCCATTTTGCTGTAATTTTGCCACGATAGAAGCCATTGGCTCTGCTTCTGTATCATAGATATTAAGATTGGTATCAGCGCTTCTGTTAGCATCATCCATCATTGCATCTATAAAGCCATCACGTACATTTTTACCTTGTGCGGCAAAGCGACCAGATAATGGTAAAAGCAAAGCGACACGATCTAGCTTAATGGCTTTAAGGTTCATTACCGCTTCAAGTTCTTTGGGTAAGTATTGATTAGCTGGATGGTACGGATGTTGGCTTAACCATTGCTCAACTGCGCTTTTTAATTTGCCTGGTTGACGGCTAGCGCTATTTTTTAACATGGCAAGCTCAACCCAACCTTTTAATACGCCTTCATCACTACCAATTTTGGCGTTACTCAGCTGTGCGTTGGAGTAGCCAGATAAATCATTCCACAGGTTATTCCAGTTGGCTGCTTTTTGATCCCGATTTAAGTAAAAATCAAGTTTACTGCGTTCACGCGCGGCTTGAAATTTATGGTTAAGTTGATCTAATAATTCAGCACGGAAAGTGTAATAACGTTGATATTGACTTTTCGTTAACTGCCAAGACGGTTGGAAATTTAGACTATTAAGTGCTTCTTGATATTGCCCTTGATGATAGCGGATCGCTGCACGAGCAAGTTGCCATTCAGCAATTTGCAAAGGGCTCATAGATTGTTGTGATAGTTTGGTAACTTGTTGGTCAGCTTGCTGCCATTTACCTTCTTCTATCATTGCTTTAAGGGCTAATATTTCCCAGTTAATACGCTCTGCACCCTTACTGGCTTGAGCTTTACTGAGGTAGGCGGCTGAGCTTTGAGCGGCTGCCGCAGTGATATCCGTTAATGGAGCCTGCTGATTGTACAGGTTTGGCGTGCTACAGCCTGCTAAAATAACAGCAAGGGCTACAGGCGCCATTAGTCGTGATACACTTTTACGCTTATGGGTAAAATTGGGCATTGAATTCATTCAACTGTGACAAATTACTCTTGATATTAATTGCAGATGAGATCTAAGACAAATGAGTGAAACCAATTCAAGCATGGTTGATGTTGCTACGTTATACATCGTACCTACACCCATCGGTAATTTGGCTGATATAACACAACGAGCATTAGACGTGTTAGCAAATGTAGATTTGATTGCTGCTGAAGATACTCGCCATACATCACGCTTGTTATCCCATTTCTCTATCTCAACCCGCACCTTTGCGCTTCATGATCATAACGAGCAGCAAAAAGCTGACTTCTTGATTGAAAAGCTTCAGTCAGGTACCAGTATTGCGTTGGTATCAGATGCTGGTACGCCGCTGATCAGTGATCCAGGGTATCATCTTGTTAATCGCTGTCGTCAAGCGGGGGTAAAAGTTGTGCCATTACCAGGCCCATGTGCAGTGATCACTGCCTTGAGTGGTGCAGGCTTACCGTCTGACCGATTTAGCTTTGAGGGCTTTTTGCCACCCAAAAGTAAAGGTCGCCGTGACTGTTTTCAAGCGTTAGCAAACGATGAGCGTACGTTAATTTTTTACGAATCGCCACATCGTATTAATGATTCCCTGAGTGATATGTTAGCCGTGCTTGGTGCTGAACGCCAAGTAGTATTAGCGCGTGAGTTAACAAAAACTTATGAAACAATCCATGGTGCGCCATTAGGAGAGTTAATTGAGTGGCTTGCTGAAGACAGTAATCGTGTTCGTGGTGAGATGGTGGTTTTAGTCGCCGGTCATCGCGCGCAAAAAGAAGAACTATCAGCAGAATCATTACGTACACTGGGCTTGTTAGTCAAAGAATTACCATTGAAAAAAGCGGCTGCACTAACAGCGGAAATTCACGGTGTGAAAAAGAATGCGCTGTATAAGTGGGGGTTAGAAAACCTAGGCTAAAAATAAAATTAACGGCTGCTAATTTTTTGTGGGCTGTATGACTAGATTTGGTGGGAATTAGCTTTTTTTGCTGTTTTTTTAGTCAGGCTGTAATTTTGTTTCGTTTTTCGCTAGCAACTGTGATCGTTGTCTTATACAATCCGTGCCGGAGTTGGTCAGGTAATCGCTGCTTCATTGATGTCCTTTGGGAGACTGATGAAGGGGAGGAAAGTCCGGGCTCCACAGGGCAGGGTGCCAGATAACGTCTGGGGGGCGCAAGCCCACGACAAGTGCAGCAGAGAGCAAACCGCCGATGGCCTATTGCTTGCAATAGTGCACAGGTAAGGGTGAAAGGGTGCGGTAAGAGCGCACCGCGCAGCTAGTAATAGTTTGTGGCAGGGTAAACTCCACCCGGAGCAAGACCAAATAGGTCCCTAATGGCGCGGCCCGCGTTGGGGACGGGTAGGTTGCTTGAGTCTGTGAGCGATTGCAGACCTAGACGAATGATTGCCGCCGCGCAAGCGGAACAAAACCCGGCTTATCGACCGACTCCCTACATTTAGAGAAGGTGGTGTTTGGATAACAAACACCACCTTTTTTTCGTCTTATTCCCGCATAAACATAACTTTCGCTTGATGACTACAGAGTGTGTTAGAACTCTGTTTGAATTACTGTCAGACGCTTGACATCGTTTTTGTCTCATACGTACACTTTATGGTGGGAATTTGTGGGGAAAAGTGGTGCAGTCGCATTCTCTTTGTTTTTAATTCTGCTAAAGTCGGTTACTACGGCTGATTTTTAGTATCATTGAATGGGCATGTGAATGTTAAGAGGCGCAACGGTTATATCGCTCGATAACAAAGGACGCATTGCGATTCCTAAGCGTTATCGTGCTGAGGTAACAAATCATTGTGACGGCTTATTCGTATGCACTATTGATCACCAGTTTTCTTGCTTGTTGCTCTATCCCATGAATGAATGGGTACACATTGAAGCGAAGTTAGCGACATTATCAAGCCTTCATCCTGCGGAGCGTCGAATTCAACGTTTGTTACTCGGCCACGCTAGTGAATGTGATATGGATGGGCAGGGGCGAATTCTACTTCCTGCTACCTTACGACAATACGCGCACTTACAAGATAAGATCATGCTTGTAGGCCAATTCAATAAATTTGAAATTTGGTCTGAATCTTTGTGGCAACAGCAAATTGAACACGATATCAACCTTCAGGCTGAGGATGCGATAGCACAGTCATCGCGCCTTAGTGAGCTTTCACTTTAGCTGAACTTATATTTATGTCTGAACAATTTGAGCACGTTTCCGTTTTACTGAATGAATCTGTAGACGGATTAGCAATTAAACCCGACGGTATTTATATCGATGGTACCTTTGGCCGTGGGGGACACAGTCGCCTTATTCTTTCTCATTTAGGTGAGAATGGTCGTCTATACAGCATTGACCGAGATCCTCAAGCGATTGCTGAAGCTCAGAAGATTGATGATCCTCGCTTCGAAATTATCCATGGCCCATTCTCTGGCATGGAAAAATACATGGAAGAGCGTGATTTAATTGGTCGTGTTGATGGTGTGTTACTGGATTTAGGTGTGTCATCACCGCAATTAGATGATGCAGAGCGCGGCTTTAGCTTTATGCGAGATGGCCCGCTTGATATGCGTATGGATCCGACATCGGGTCAATCAGCTGCTGAATGGTTGGCTGAAGCGGAAGCGGATGATATTGCATGGGTACTAAAAGAGTTTGGTGAAGAGCGCTTTGCCAAGCGTATTGCTCGCGGTATTGTTGAGCACCGTGAAAACCCAGAAAAAGAGCCACTAACACGTACCCGTGAATTAGCGAGCTTAATTGCGGCGGTATCGCCGTTTAAAGATAAGCACAAACACCCAGCAACACGTAGTTTTCAAGCGATTCGTATTTACATTAACAGTGAGTTAGATGAAATTGAAACAGCGCTAAACGGTGCGGTGAATATTTTAGCTCCTGAAGGTCGTTTATCAGTGATCAGTTTCCACTCATTGGAAGATCGTATGGTAAAACGCTTTATTCGTAAACAGAGCAAAGGACCTGAAGTTCCAGCAGGTTTACCGCTTACTGAAGAACAAATTAAAGCTTTAGGTAGCGCTGCACTTAAAACGGTAGGCAAAGCCATCAAACCTTCTCAAGATGAATTAGGGTATAACACACGAGCGCGTAGCTCTGTACTAAGGTTGGCTGAGCGTCTATGAAGCAACCAACAGAATCATCATTGAATCTGGCTCGCCTGATTGGACGTGATCTCGTCACTGTCGGGCTTGTTCCTCTCATTCTTTCTTTTATTATTCTCGCATCAGCATTGTCAGTGGTGTATATCACCCATGACACACGCCAGCAAATTGTGAAACAAGAACAATTGTTAACTGAACGTGAAGGATATGATGTGGAATGGCGAAATCAGATCCTCGAAGAAAATTCGCTTGCAGAGCACAGTCGTATTGAACGATTAGCTGAGACTGAACTCAAAATGCAACGACCATCCGCTGATAGTGAAATTGTTATCCAATAAACATGAAATTATTCAATCGTTCGACGTCGAAAAATAGCGTAACCAAGAAAGCGAAACCATTTATTAAATGGCGCTTTACTGTTGTTTGTATTTTTATCCTGTTAGGATTTTTCGGCTTAATTGCTCGTGCCGCTTATATTCAGGTACTGGAACCGGGTCGCCTTATTCAAGAAGGTGATGCGCGTTCTTTACGTACTAAGTTGATGCCTTCTGCGCGCGGTATTATCTCTGATCGTAACGGTGAACAGCTGGCTGTTAGTGTGCCTGTTCAAGCTGTATTCGCAAACCCTGCAGAAATATTTAAGCATGGTGGCTTAAGTGATGTAGAGCGATGGCATGCATTAGCTGATGTACTGGATCTCGATCGCACTTGGCTATTACATGAATTAGAAACAAAGAAAAATCGCCGCTTTATTTATCTTGCTCGTCAAGTTAGTCCTGCAATGGCAAATTACGTCCATAAATTAAAACTTCCCGGTATTGGCTTAAAAGATGAATCTCGTCGTTTTTACCCTTCAGGTGAAGTTAGTGCACACTTATTAGGTTTTACCGGTATTGATGGCCATGGTCTTGATGGTGTGGAGAAAACCTACGATGGTTGGTTAACGGGTGAGCCGGGTCGACGTACCGTACGTAAAGACCGTTACGGCCGCGTGGTTGAAAATATATCTCAACAAAAGCGTCAACCGGGTAAGCCATTACAGCTCAGTATTGATCAGAGAATTCAGGCTGTCGCGTATCGAGCGGCAAAAGAAGGCGTGATGGATATTCCTGCAACGTCAGTTAGCATCGCTATATCTGATGTGCGTACGGGGGAAATTTTGGCGATGGTTAATGCGCCGTCGTTTAACCCAAATAATCGCAATGATCGTCAACCCTATAAGATGCGTAACCGCGTCATTACCGATACTTTTGAACCGGGCTCTACGGTTAAGCCATTTGTCGTGTATACCGCGATGAAACACGGTATTGCGAATGAACATACCTTAATTGCGATCCCTCAAAGTAAGCATTTCCGCGTTGGTAGTAAGGTTATAACCGATGTTTCACGTGTTGAACCGTTAGCGACGGTACAGCGCATTCTACAAAAATCGAGTAACATCGGGGTGACCAAGTTGTCACTCGCAATGCCTGTTGACTACATCCTTGATACGTATCGTAAAGTCGGTTTTGATGAGCCATCTGGTATTAACTTGATTGGTGAAACAACAGGCCACTTCCCTAACCGTTACCGTTGGTCTGATATTGAACGTGCGACGTTAGCGTACGGTTATGGTTTATCGTTAACACCGATTCAGTTGCTGCATGCTTACACAACGTTGGGTGCGTATGGCATTAAGCGACCACTATCAATACTAAAGACTGAAAGAGTCGTACCGGGTGAGCAAGTGCTCGATCCAGCGATTGTTAAAAAAGTCTTGTTAATGATTGAGTCAGTCACCGATAAAAAAGGTGGTGGCGGTGGTTGGCGTGCAGCTGTTCCTGGTTACCGTGTTGGTGTGAAGACGGGTACCGCGAAAAAAGCGATTGCTGGTGGTTATGGTGATGATTATTTCTCCTATACTGTCGGTGTTGCACCGATCAGTAAACCACGTTTAGCGATCGTCGTTATGGTTAATGAGCCGAAAGGTAAAGTTTTCTATGGCGGTGCTGTTGCTGCGCCAATTCTATCTAAAGTATTAGGCAGCGCTTTACAGATTTTAAATGTGCCGCCAGATGCTGATACGTTACATAAAGTTGATCTGGATAAGGGAGTCTAAATAATGGCATCGTCGAAGAGTGTGATGAAATTAGGGGCGCTGTTATCACCATGGCTTGCAATTGATAAGTTGCCTCTTGAACTTACAGAAAGCCAGATTGACGCGATAACATTAGACAGTAGAGAAGTCACCGCAGGAAGTTTATTTACAGCGGTGAATGGACATACTGTTGACGGTCGTCGATTTATTGATACGGCGATAAAGGCGGGTGCAAGCGCGATTATTGCAGAGGCTGATGGGATCGCTAATGAAGGCGATATAGCGCTTAAAGATGGCGTGTATATTGTTTACCTTCAGGATCTTAATCATAAGCTTTCCGCAATTGCTGGACGTTTCTTTGATCATCCCGATCAAAAGCTGGCACTGTATGCCGTCACGGGAACAAATGGTAAAACCACCATCAGTCAATTATTAGCCCAATGGGCGAACCTTGTTGGCTACAAAGCGGGTGTGATGGGGACGACCGGAAATGGTTTGTTGGTTGATTTAAAACCTGCTGCTAATACCACAGGTAGCGCGATTGAAATTCAACAAACCTTAGCTCAACTGGTAGAGCAAGGGGCCGACTTTGCTGCGATGGAGGTTTCATCGCATGGATTGGTTCAAGGTCGTATCCGTGATCTTCATTTCAAAGCGAGCATCTTTACCAATTTAAGTCGTGATCACTTAGATTATCATGGCAACATGCAAAATTATGCTGACGCTAAAAAGTCATTGTTCACTGAACACCAAAGTGGCATTGCGATCATCAATGCAGATGATGCTGTCGGGGCGTCATGGCTTAAAGATATACCGAATGCTGTGGCGGTAGCGATTGATCCACAAGCGGTTGTCAACCATGCAGGGCTAAAGCTGTGGGCAACAGGAGTGCAGTTCAGTACCCAAGGTGTGACCATTGAGTTTGACTCGAGTTGGGGACAAGGTAAGTTTACTGCGCCTTTGGTTGGTTCATTTAATGCCACCAACTTGTTGTTAGCATTAGCCACATTACTCGCGACAAACCACTCAATGGCGGATTTACTTGAAAAAGCCCCCCAATTACAAGCAGTAATTGGACGCATGGAAGTTTTTCAAGACACTGACAAAGCTATGATGGTGGTCGATTATGCTCATACGCCGGATGCGTTAGAGAAAGCATTGCAAGCACTACGTGTGCATTGTGACGGTAAGTTATGGTGTATTTTTGGTTGTGGTGGTGATCGTGATAGCGGTAAACGCCCTATGATGGCTGAAGTTGCCGAGCGCCTTGCAGATCAAATTATTCTGACTGACGATAATCCTCGCAGTGAAGATCCTAAAGATATTGTTGACGATATGCTTGCTGGTCTTATTTCTCCAGAATCCGCGACTATTATTCATGATCGTGAAACGGCTTGTCGTCATGCACTTACTCACGCTTCTTGCCAAGATATTATCTTAGTGGCAGGTAAAGGGCATGAGGATTATCAAATTCTCGCTGATCGCACTATTCATTATTCTGACCGCGAAACGGTAGCTGCATTATTAAAGGAGTTGGCATGATTGACGTTCAACTAAGTCAGCTTGCATCGGCATTAAATGCCGAGTTAATTGGCGCTGATGTTGCAATTGCTGCAGTATCGACAGATACACGTAATATCCCATCAGAAACGTTATTTATCGCGTTAAAAGGTGAGCGTTTTGATGCTCATGGTTTTTGTCAAACAGCGAAGGATAATGGTGCAAAAGCGCTGTTGGTTAGTAAACCCTTACCGGTTGAATTACCACAGTTAGTGGTTAGTGATACACGCATTGCTTTAGGAATGATGGGTGCATGGCTTAAAGCACAAATGACTGAAAAGTATGGCTTAAAGACATTAGCATTAACTGGAAGTTGCGGTAAAACAACGGTAAAAGAAATGTCTGCTGCGATTTTGGCTAATAAAGGTCAAGTCTTAGCAACCGCTGGTAATTTTAATAATGACATTGGTGCGCCACTGACGTTATTGCGTTTAACGCCTGAATATCAATATGCAGTGATTGAGCTTGGTGCTAATCATCAAAATGAAATCTCGTATACCACAAATTTAGTTAAGCCTAATGTAGCGTTGATTAATAATATTGCAGCTGCGCATTTAGAAGGCTTCGGCTCGTTACAAGGTGTAGCAAAAGCCAAAGGTGAAATCTTCGAAGGGTTGGTAGAAAACGGTACTGCGATTATTAATCTCGAATCGAATGATTTAGCGTTATGGCAGCCACTATTAGCAGATCATCAAGTATTAACATTCTCGACAGACTCGCATCAAGCGGATTATTTTGCCGAGAAGATAAAGATTACCACTCAAGGGTTAGCCTGCTTTACAATGTGCACCCCAATCGGCAAGATCGAGATTAATTTAGCACTTGCGGGCATGCATAATGTGTCAAATGCATTAGCTGCTGCGGCGTTAACCGTCTCCTTAGGGGCGACATTAGCTGATGTTAAAGCTGGGCTAGAAACCATGGCGAATGTAAAAGGTCGTCTTGATATTACAGAGCCTTATGCAGGGTTACGTCTGATTGATGATACCTATAACGCCAGTGTTGCTGCGGTAAAAGCTGCGATTGATGTGTTAGCAAGCTTTGAAGGTAAGCGCTACTTCATTTTTGGCGATATGGCTGAACTGGGTGAAGAAAGTGATAATCTACACCGAGAAGTGGGCGAATATGCTCTAGAAAAACAGCTTGATTGTGTGATGACGTTTGGTCACTCAAGCGCTGTGGTTAGTGAGCTCAATCAAGGACAACACTTCAGTGATAAAGATTCGCTAATCATGTCACTGAAACAACAATTACAACAATATTCTCGTCAACCTGATGTTGAGACTGTCACTGTGCTAGTAAAAGGTGCAAGAAGTTCAAAGATGGAAGACGTAATTGCAGCCTTGCAGGAAGATAAATAATGATTTACTGGTTAGCTGAACAATTTCAGTCAACACTCCCTTTTTTCCGATTGTTCGAATACCTAACATTCCGAGCGATCATGAGTATTCTAACAGCATTGCTGTTTTCGTTATGGATGGGGCCTCGGATGATTGCCCGTTTGCAAATGTTGCAAATTGGTCAAGTCGTACGTAATGAAGGTCCTGAATCACACTTTAGCAAGCGTGGTACTCCAACGATGGGCGGCATCATGATCCTAGCAGCAATAACGTTTACTGTATTGCTTTGGTGTGACTTAACTAACCCTTATGTCTGGGCTGTATTGGTTGTCATGTTGGGTTATGGTGCAGTCGGTTTTGTTGATGATTACCGTAAAGTTGTTCGTAAAAACACGGACGGTTTGATTGCGCGCTGGAAGTACTTCTGGCAATCAGCGATTGCACTTGTTGTCGCATTTGCACTATATGCATACGGTAAAGACACGGCAGCGACTCAGCTTGTGGTGCCTTTCTTTAAAGATGTCATGCCACAGCTTGGTTTGTTCTACATCGTTATGACTTACTTTGTGATTGTCGGTACCAGTAACGCCGTTAACTTAACTGATGGTCTTGATGGCTTGGCGATCATGCCGACCGTCATGGTATCGGCAGGCCTGGCTTTTATTGCATGGGCAACAGGTAACTTTAACTACGCCGAATATCTTCATATTCCGTATATCAAAGATGCTGGCGAGCTAGTGATTGTATGTACTGCTATCGTTGGTGCCGGTCTTGGTTTCTTATGGTTTAACACTTACCCAGCCCAAGTCTTTATGGGCGATGTGGGCTCATTAGCACTGGGTGGCGCACTGGGTACGATTGCTGTGCTTGTTCGCCAAGAGCTACTACTTGTGATCATGGGTGGTGTGTTTGTAATGGAAACCGTATCGGTAATTCTACAAGTAGGATCATACAAACTACGTGGCCAACGTATCTTCCGTATGGCGCCTATCCATCACCATTACGAGTTAAAAGGCTGGCCAGAGCCACGTGTTATTGTGCGCTTTTGGATTATTACACTGATGTTGGTATTGATTGCGTTAGCAACGCTTAAGGTTCGTTAAAAATGAAAGGCTTGGCTGGTGTGAATACGATCGTTGTTATCGGTCTAGGTATGACAGGGTTATCTGTTGTCAATCATTTAATGCGTCTACCACAGTCACTGACCATTAAAGTCATTGATACTCGTGACAATCCGCCCGGCCAAGATCAATTGCCAGATTCTGTTGAGCTATGTAGCGGTCAATGGAATAGTGAATGGTTATTGTCTGCGGATTTGATCGTTACAAGCCCTGGTATTGCACTAGCAACGCCAGAGCTTGTCGTTGCAGCTGAAGCCGGTGTTGAAATTGTTGGTGACATTGAGCTGTTTGCGCGTGAAGTTGATAAACCTGTTGTGGCAATTACTGGCTCAAATGGTAAGAGTACCGTAACGAGCTTAGTCGGTGAAATGGCAAAAGAAGCGGGAGTTAATGTTGGCGTTGGCGGTAATATTGGCTTTGCAGCCCTTGATATGCTGGCGCAACAACATGCACTTTATGTATTAGAGCTTTCGAGCTTCCAGTTAGAAACGACGACTTCTCTTGAGTTAACAGCCGCTGTTTACTTAAATCTTTCAGAAGATCACATGGATCGCTACCCTGGCGGTTTAGCACAATATAGCCAAGCAAAGATGCGTATTTTTGATCACGCAAAGCTGGCTGTTTTCAATCGTGATGATTTAGCAACCAAACCGACTCAATTTAGTGGTGCAATGACAAGCTTTGGTTTTGATGTTCAAGACTATGGCATTGTCTTCGTGAATGGCAAAGAGTGGCTAGCGGTGAACGGTGAAGCTGTAATGGCTGTGGCTGATATTGCTTTAGTTGGCCGCCACAATGTTGCCAACTGTTTAGCAGCACTTGCACTTGCTGATGCGGCAGGGATCCCGCGTGATGCAGCATGTCGTGCAATGCAACGTTATACCGGCCTTGCGCATCGTTGCCAACTTGCGGTTAATCGTTATGGTGTTCGATGGGTTAATGATTCAAAAGCCACGAACCTTGCAAGCACGTTAGCTGCGCTGAATGGTTTGCAACTTGAGGGCAAATTGCATCTATTGATGGGCGGCGATAGTAAAGGAGCCGAGTTCAGTGAACTAAAACCGGTTTTAGCTGACTTAAACGTACAGTTGTATAGCTTTGGTCGTGATCGACACTTATTTAACGATGTTGTTGATAACGCCATCAGTGTTGAAACCATGAGTGAAGCTATGGTCTGTATTAGCCGCACCGTTCAATCTGGAGATATGGTTTTATTATCGCCTGCTTGTGCTAGTTGGGATCAATTTGCCAACTTCATGGCACGTGGTGATGCTTTTGTTGAACAAGCGATTCAGTTACAAGATTCGGTTTCAGGAAATATTTGATGTTAAAAATGATCCGTAATGGATTTGCCGCTGTGGGGGGCTGGTTTATTAAGCCTAGTAAGCCCTGTTTGTATGACCGCCAATTGGTTTGGATCGCTATTGCATTGATGATCACAGGCCTGGTGATGGTGACATCGGCTTCTATTCCTGTCGCGACACGCCTTACAGGTATTCCATTTTATTTTGCCTATCGTCATGCGTTTTTTCTTTGTGGTGCAATTTTTATTGCTGCCATTGTATTGCAAATACCATTAGCTAAATGGAAGCAATATAGTTTCCCTATGTTGTTGGTATCCATAATTTTACTTGCAGTTGTGTTAATCATTGGTCGTTCAGTTAATGGTGCTGCACGTTGGATCCCATTAGGCATATTTAACCTTCAGCCTGCCGAGGTTGCCAAGCTCTCTTTATTCATATTTCTTGCAGGTTACCTCGTCAGACAATATAACCAAGTGCGCGGTAGCTTCATTGGCTTCTTAAAACCGCTTGCCGTCTTGGGGATTCTTTGTGTGCTATTGCTGATGCAGCCCGATTTAGGTTCATCGGTAGTAATGTTCGTTACCACTATCGGTATGCTATTTATCGCTGGTGCAAAACTTTGGCAATTTTTGATGATGCTAGGTACCGCTCTTGTGGGTATTGCCTTTCTGATCGTTTTAGAACCCTATCGTATGCGCCGCGTAACGTCATTTCTTAACCCATGGCAAGATCCTTACGGTAGTGGTTATCAGCTCACTCAGTCATTAATGGCATTTGGTCGTGGTGAATGGTTTGGACAAGGCTTAGGTAATTCAATTCAAAAGTTGGCTTATCTTCCTGAAGCGCACACAGACTTTGTATTTGCGGTATTAGCTGAAGAGTTAGGCTTAGCTGGCGTTATTGTTGTACTGTGTTTACTGTTTGCGCTGGTTTACAAGGCCTTAATGATTGGTCGTAAATGTCTTGAAAGTGGTTTGCTGTTTGGTGGATTTCTGGCATTTGGCTTTGGCTTTTGGTTTGCATTCCAAACCCTTGTTAACGTTGGTGCAGCTGCAGGTATTGTTCCAACTAAAGGTCTAACGCTACCACTTATCAGTTACGGTGGTTCCAGTTTATTTATTATGGCAGCTGCGGTTGCCATTCTGATTCGTATTGATTTTGAGCAGCGCGTCGCGGAGAAATTTGAGTCAGCAGAGCCGGCTGAAATTGATGATGAAGCGCTTGATAATATGGACGGAGCGGCGCAGCAAGTTGCTATCGATCCTGAGGCTTTACTTAGTGAGCCTACTCAATTAAATAATGATAAAAAAGACGCTCATGGCAAAGAATAAACGTTTATTAGTAATGGCGGGTGGTACTGGCGGTCATGTTTTTCCTGGTCTTGCTGTTGCACAAAAATTGCAACAACAGGGGTGGGAGATCCGCTGGTTAGGTACCGCAGATCGTATGGAAGCAGATTTAGTGCCTAAGCATGGCATTGAAATCGATTTCATCAAAGTGAAAGGGTTACGTGGTCAAGGTGTACTGCGTTTACTGACTGCACCATTTAAGATTGTGGGGGCTATTTTACAAGCCCGTAAATATATTAAAGCATGGCAGCCTGATGTTGTACTTGGCATGGGAGGTTATGTTAGCGGTCCTGGCGGTGTTGCGGCTTGGTTATCAGGTGTTCCTGTTGTATTGCATGAGCAAAATGCCGTAGCAGGTTTAACGAATCAGTGGCTGTCAAAAATTGCCGCTAAAGTACTACAAGCATTTCCAGGAGCATTTCCAAATAAAGACGTTGTGGGCAATCCTGTTCGCCATGATGTGACAGTTCTACCAGCTCCTGCAGAACGATTTTCAGAGCGTACAGGGCCGATTCGTATTTTGGTGATGGGCGGCAGTCAGGGTGCACGTATTTTGAACCAAACCATGCCTGAAGTGGCAAAGGTGTTAGGCGATAGCGTTACCATTTGGCACCAAGCAGGTAAAGGTAGCCAGCAATCAACAGAACAAGCTTATAACGAACAAACCACCATACCTCACAAAGTTACTGAGTTTATTGATGATGTTGCTGCCGCTTATAGTTGGGCTGATTTAGTGGTTTGTCGCTCTGGGGCGCTAACAGTTTCTGAATTGTCTGCTGCCGGTGTTGGTGCCATCTTTATTCCATTTATGCACAAAGATCGTCAACAAGCACTCAATGCCGATCATTTGGTGCAATGTGGCGCTGCAAAAATGATTGAGCAAATGGATTTGACGGCGTCAAGTTTAGCGAATGAAATTCAACAATTAGATCGTCATACGCTTGAAACAATGGCGTGTGCTGCACGAGAAGCTGCTATTATCGATGCCGATGAACGAGTAGCTAACGTGATTAAATCACTAGTAAAAAATTAATACGGGAACAAAGTGATGAATAAACTGGATAACCAGCAATTAGCAAAAATTCGTACAATGGTGCCAGAGATGCGCCGTGTTGAGCGAATTCACTTTGTTGGCATTGGTGGTGCAGGTATGAGCGGTATTGCTGAAGTACTTGTAAACGAAGGCTACCGTATTAGTGGTTCTGACATTGCGCCGAATGCTGTAACAAACCGTTTGACAGCGAAAGGTGCAGAGATCTTTTTTGGTCATTCAGCTGAAAATATTCAAGGTGCTAGCGTTGTTGTTGCTTCTACGGCAATTAGCAAAGAAAACCCTGAGCTGATGGCGGCGACTGAATTGCGAATTCCTGTTGTACGCCGTGCTGAAATGTTAGCAGAACTAATGCGCTATCGTCATGGTATCGCTATTGCTGGTACGCACGGTAAGACAACAACGACAGCATTAACGACACAGATTTATTCTGAAGCTGGCTTAGATCCAACGTTTGTTAATGGTGGCTTAGTAAAAAGTGCAGGTACTAATGCACGTTTAGGTTGCAGTCGTTATTTAATCGCAGAAGCAGATGAAAGTGATGCCTCTTTCTTGCATCTTCAACCTATGGTGTGTGTGGTCACTAACATTGAAGCTGATCATATGGATACTTATGGCGGCGATTTTGAAGTATTAAAGCAAACCTTCATTGATTTCCTACATAACCTACCATTTTACGGGTTGGCGGTAATGTGTATTGATGATCCTGTGGTACGTGAATTACTGCCGCGTGTGGGTCGTCCAATGCTAACTTATGGTTTTGCAGAAGACGCAGGTGTTCGCATTACAAATTATACGCAAACAGGACAGCAAGGTCATTTCACTGTATTACGCAAAGATAAACCAGCGCTTAATATCACCCTGAATATGCCCGGTAAGCATAATGCTTTAAATGCAACGGCAGCGATTGCTGTTGCTACAGAAGAAGGCGTTGATGATGATGCTATCATGCGCGCGTTAATTGAGTTTGAGGGGACGGGGCGACGTTTTGATCATTTAGGGGAGTTTGAAACGGGCAATGGTAACGTAATGCTGGTGGATGATTATGGTCATCACCCAAGCGAAGTGGATGTAACGATTCAAGCTGCACGTGCTGGGTGGGCGGATAAACGCTTAGTGATGATTTTCCAGCCTCACCGTTATAGTCGTACTCGTGATCTCTATGATGATTTTGCAAACGTCCTCGATCAAGTGGATGTATTAGTGATGCTTGATGTTTATTCTGCTGGTGAAGCACCTATTGCTGGAGCTGATGGTCGAGCGTTATGTCGTACTATTCGCTCTCGTGGCAAAATTGATCCTATTTTCGTACCTGAAGCCGAAGAGTTGCCAGCCATTCTTGCAAATATTATTCAAAATGATGATTTAGTTTTGACACAAGGTGCAGGTGATGTCGGCAAAATAGCGCGTCAGCTAGCAGAAATGAAGTTGAATATCGAGACGATGAAAAAAGACGTATAAATTAGTATATGGCAACATGTATACGTCGAAAATGATAATAGCTGGCTATAGATTGTGTAGACAATAGCCAGTTATTTTGTTTTTTTCGATATTTTGGTAGATATATACAAAATTATTCTCAGGTTGTGTACATAAAACGCCTCATGAGTGTTGGAGTGGGTCGAGTTGCTCGGTATAATCGTTTAACTTTGCTTATAACATCTGAGATAGCTGTCAGCTAATTTATACCTATATGGTAAGGTGAAGCTGAATGAGTAAAGCGAAGAGTAAACAATGACTGAAGAAGTCGTAGACCAAGAGTATATACACCCATCGCCCAAAAAGTGGTCGCGCTGGGGTGGATTGGCGTTTTTCCTCTTTGTCATTGGTTTTACGGTTTGGTTATTCAGTGCAACAAAAAGCTGGATGACAGATACTAACCGACTGCCCTTGTCACAATTAGTGATTCAAGGACAATTGCATTATCTAACCAAAGACAATGTACGCCAGACGATATTAACAATTGATCATCTTGGTACTTTCATGACCCAAGATGTTAATACTATTCAGGCTCATGTAGAGGCACTGCCGTGGGTTGCTCATGCTGCAGTACGAAAACAATGGCCTGATACGATCAAAGTTTTCATTGTAGAAAACCAACCAGTAGCGCAATGGGATCATAAATATTTGGTTAATAAAGAGGGCCAAGTATTTAAAGCGCCTGCTGAGCAAGTTGCAGATTTAAACCTTACTAACCTCTCTGGCCCTGAGGCTAGCAGTGAAGAAGTATTAGCTGCATTGCGAGAAATGCGTCCCTTACTGAAGAACGCTGGCTTAAGTATCGCGTCGTTATCATTAAATGAACGTCGAGCTTGGCGAATCTTATTAGCCAATGGCATTACGCTTGACTTGGGCCGAGAGGCTCGAATGGAGCGTCTTAAGCGTTTTATCGAAATTTATCCAGAATTAGTAAAACTGAATAAACCGATAAAATATGTGGATTTGCGTTATGATACTGGCGCAGCTGTGGGTTGGAAAACAATACCGGAACATGATGCTCATGTATCGGATACCAAATAAGAGCGTGTGTTAATGACTAAGGCTGCAGATCAAAAACTTATCGTAGGTCTTGATATCGGCACATCCGAAGTTACGGCTTTGGTTGGGGAAGTGCTGCCCGATAACACGGTGAATGTTATCGGAATGGGAAGCAGTCCGTCACGCGGAATGGACAAAGGCGGGGTCAATGACCTTGAATCTGTTGTTAAATCAGTACAACGAGCCGTTGATAAAGCTGAATTAATGGCTGAATGCCAAATCAGTTCCGTGTACTTGTCGTTATCAGGTAAACATATTAGTTGCCAAACAGAAAAAGGCATGGTGCCAATTTCTGAAAAAGAAGTGACACAAGACGACGTCGATAATGTTATTCATACGGCGAAGTCAGTAAAATTAAGCGATGAACAACGAACTTTACATGTAATTCCTCAGGAGTTTGCTATTGATTATCAAGAGGGGATTAAAAACCCTGTTGGTTTATCAGGAGTTCGTATGGAAGCCAGTGTTCATTTGATCACGTGTCACAATGACATGGCGAAAAACATCGTTAAAGCAGTAGAGCGTTGTGACTTGAAAGTTGATCATCTGATTTTTTCAGGATTAGCATCAAGCTATGCTGTACTGACACCGGATGAGCGAGAGCTCGGCGTATGTGTTGTCGATATCGGCGGCGGTACGATGGATCTTGCTATTTGGTCTGGTGGTGCATTACGACATGCGGCAGTAATTCCGTATGCGGGTAATGTAGTAACCAGTGATATTGCTTATGCATTTGGTACACCGCCGGGTGACGCTGAAGATATTAAAGTGAAATACGGCTGTGCGCTGAGTGAATTGGTGAGTAAAGATGCTAAGGTTGATGTCCCAAGTGTTGGAGGTCGACCATCTCGTAGCTTACAAAGCCAAACACTAGCAGAAGTGATAGAGCCTCGTTACAGCGAATTGCTGGGGCTGGTTAATCAAAAGCTGTTAACAGTACAAGAACAGTTGCGTGAAGCGGGTGTTAAACACCACTTAGCTGCGGGCATCGTCCTAACCGGGGGCGCTGCACAAATGGAAGGTTTGACAGAATGTGCAGAACGGGTGTTCCGTCACCAAGTGCGTATTGGCCAACCTTTAGAGTTAAGTGGTTTAACTGACTATGTTCAGGCCCCAACTTATGCAACTGCAGTAGGCTTACTGCATTACGGAAAGGACAGTCAATCATTTGATGAAAATGAATTAGAACCGAAACGTTCAGTTACTGGTTTATTTTCACGAATTAGTGGTTGGTTAAAAAAAGAATTTTAAACCTGATGCGAACAGGATAACGGAGAGAACACATGTTTGAACCGATGATGGAAATGTCTGATGAAGCGGTAATTAAGGTCATTGGCGTTGGCGGCGGCGGCGGTAATGCTGTCGATCACATGGTACGTGAATCTATCGAAGGCGTGCAGTTCATTAGTGTTAACACTGATGCACAAGCACTACGTAAAACAAGCGTAAGTACAGTTATTCAAATCGGTGGTGATATCACTAAAGGTTTGGGTGCGGGTGCTAACCCACAAGTAGGTCGTGATTCTGCACTAGAAGACCGTGAAGCAATCAAAAAAGAGCTAGAAGGCTCTGATATGATCTTCATTGCTGCTGGTATGGGTGGTGGTACTGGTACAGGTGCTGCTCCAATCATTGCTGAAGTGGCAAAAGAGCTAGGTATTCTTACTGTTGCGGTGGTGACTAAACCATTTAGCTTCGAAGGTAAGAAGCGTATGGCTTTTGCTGAGCAAGGTATCGATGAGCTTTCTAAGCATGTTGATTCATTGATTACGATTCCAAACGAAAAGCTACTAAAAGTACTTGGTCGTGGAATCACATTGCTTGACGCTTTTGCTAAAGCAAACGACGTGCTTAAGAACGCTGTTCAAGGTATTGCTGAGCTAATCACACGCCCTGGTATGATCAACGTCGACTTTGCTGACGTACGTACAGTAATGTCTGAAATGGGTCATGCGATGATGGGTAGCGGTGTTGCTTCTGGCGACGACCGTGCTGAAGAAGCGGCTGAAATGGCAATTTCTAGTCCATTACTAGAAGATATCGATCTAGCTGGTGCACGTGGTGTTCTTGTTAACATCACTGCAGGTATGGACATGCGTCTAGACGAATTCGAAACTGTGGGTAACACAGTGAAAGCATTCGCTTCTGATAACGCAACGGTTGTTATCGGTACATCTTTAGATCCAGATATGACTGATGAACTACGTGTAACAGTTGTTGCTACAGGTATTGGTAAAGAAGTGAAAGCGGATATTACGCTAGTGACTTCATCTAAGCCTGTTCAAGCGACAGTAGCACAAGAAAAAACAGTTGTTGCTGAAGAAAAGACAGTAACTAATAATGATGGTCAAGCGACGGCAGCTAAGCCACAAGCTGATCATGATTACTTAGATATTCCTGCATTTTTGCGTAAACAAGCTGACTAATATCTATAGTTAATAGGTGATGCTGATTGAGTATATAAAAACTCAATGAGACTAAATATATCGGTATTGAAATATTTGGTTTTATCGCAACATAATCAGTAACTTATTAGTGCCTTTAACGATTAGTTTAAAGGCACTCACTTAGCCTATGTCAAATTATTTTGGATATTTAGTAGCTTATGGTATTATTTATGCCCATTTCGCGTAATTGTGCCTGATAATGGGTGTTATTTAGCCTTGTTGCTTGTGACAAAAGTTTGTTTAATAGTTGAGATATGAGCAGATGATCAGACAACGTACACTTAAAAGCATTGTGCAAACGACTGGTGTGGGTCTCCACTCTGGACGTAAAGTGACGCTTATTCTGCGTCCTGCAGCCGCTAATACAGGCGTGATTTATCGTCGTACAGATTTAAATCCTCCTGTGGATTTTCCTGCAAATGCAGATTCTGTGCGTGATACCATGTTATGTACAGCTCTTGTAAATGAAGAGGGCGTGCGTATTTCAACGGTTGAGCACTTGAATGCAGCACTAGCAGGTATGGGTATCGATAACGTGATTATCGAAGTTAACGCACCTGAAATTCCTATTATGGATGGTAGCGCGAGCCCATTTATCTACCTGCTTCAATCTGCAGGCATTGAAACGTTGAATGCGCCTAAGCGTTTTTTACGTATCAAAAAACCTGTTCGCATTGAAGATGGCGACAAATGGGCGGAGCTCGTTCCTTATAACGGTTTCCGTCTGGATTTTGCTATCGAGTTTAACCACCCTGCGATTGAATCAGATCAGCAGCGTCTAGTGTTAGATTTTTCAAGTAAGTCTTTTGTTAAAAATATCAGTCGCGCTCGAACCTTTGGTTTCATGCGTGATATCGAATACTTACAATCACAAAACTTATGTTTAGGTGGTAGTTTCGATAACGCTATTGTACTGGATGATTATCGTATTCTTAATGATGATGGTTTGCGTTTTGACAATGAGTTAGTGACTCATAAAGTATTGGATGCCATTGGTGATCTCTACATGTGTGGTCATAACATTATTGGTGAAATGCGTGCTTATAAATCAGGACATGCATTAAACAACCAGTTATTACGTGCAGTACTTGCTGATCAAGAAGCCTATGAATGGTCCACTTTTGAAGATGAGCAGCAGGTACCGGTTACTTTTGCTCAACCAGGAATGGTTCTTGCTTAATACCAAATGCGAAAAGAATTAAAAAACGCCGAGCAGTTGCTCGGCGTTTTTGTATCTGGTTTTATTTACACTAACGTTTTTGTTTTTGTGCTAATAAAGCAAGGCGTTCTAAGCGTTTTTTTACTTTTTCTGGCGCGGTTGCGGCCGTTGCTAAGAGGTGCTGAGCAGCAACTTCTGTGATGGGCTTTTGTATAATATCGGGTATTTTTTCTTGTTGCTGCTTCTGTACTGCAGCAAGAGAAGGGTTCACTTTTATTTCAATATCTTGCAACTTAGGCAATAGCGTTTCTCGTAACTTCATCATCAAAGTGTGGCGTTCGTAATTAAGACGCATCGACCAAGCTGCAGATTCAGTTTCTACAATTAAAATACCTTGACGATAATTACTCACACGGCAATGTTCAGCACAATTGATATGCTGCTTTACCGCGGTATTTAACTGGCTTAATGCGATAGCTCGTTGTTGAATATTATTAAGCCCAGTTTGCTCTAAAAGATCCCCGGTAGTTTGGGGACGGTGATCTCTCATCGTCTGTGATCCTAAGTAATGATGTTGCTCAAAGTTGAAAAATTGCGGATATGATCCTAATTTTGCGAATATAAAAAGTGTTAAGCCTGCTTTTCTCATAGGCGATGACACTAATATGACTTATTATATCACTCATATAGGTTAATATATCTTGAAAGATGTACCTGCAAGTGTTGTTACTGCCAGCGTTGTATTTAAGCGTTAAATTGCCATCTCGTTTTATTTGGTGATGGTTATTGATGAAGCCCCCTTGAAAAGTGGTTTTCATGACGCAATATTAGTATGACACAGTTTCAGGATTATCCTCTTAGTCACCATTGTGGCGATTCTAGTGGGACAGGGATTGCTTACGGTCCCCCAGAGAATGAAACCAGATTAAGCGATTCAGCAATAGATACGCTGATATAACAAAGAGAAAACGGCATCGCCATGTTATCAAAACTACTGACTAAAGTTATCGGTAGCCGTAACGACCGCACTCTGCGTCGTATGCGCAAAATTGTTGATCAAATCAATAAGCTAGAGCCTCAATTTGAAAGCCTACAAGATCATGAGCTGAAAGCAAAAACAGCTGAATTTCGTGAGCGTTTAGAGCAAGGTGAAACGCTAGATCAACTACTACCAGAAGCCTTCGCGACCGTTCGTGAAGCATCCAAGCGTATTTACGGTATGCGCCACTTCGATGTCCAGCTGCTTGGCGGTATGGTATTGAATGATTGTAAAATTGCAGAAATGCGTACCGGTGAAGGTAAAACTCTGACAGCAACTCTTCCTTCATACTTAAATGCTTTAACAGGTAAAGGCGTTCATATCGTAACCGTGAACGATTACCTAGCAGCACGTGATGCCGAAACTAACCGTGAGTTATTTGAATTCCTCGGCATGACTGTAGGTGTAAATGTTCCTAATATGTCACCACCGGCAAAAAAAGAAGCGTATGCCGCAGATGTCCTTTATGGAACAAATAACGAATTTGGCTTTGACTACTTGCGCGATAATATGGCATTCCGTCCAGAAGATCGTGTTCAACGCGAACGTTTCTTCGCAGTAGTCGATGAAGTTGACTCCATCTTAATCGATGAAGCACGTACTCCGCTTATCATTTCAGGTCCTGCTGAAGACAGCTCTGAAATGTACATTAAGATCAATGAATTAATTCCTTTACTAGTTCGTCAAGATAAAGAAGATAGTGAAGAGTACCGTGGTGAAGGTCACTACACAGTCGATGAAAAATCGAAGCAAGCTTATTTAACTGAAAATGGTCAGGAGTTTGTTGAAGAGCTATTGATTAAAAATGGCTTAATGGCAGAGCACGATACCTTGTACTCTCCAGCAAACATTAGCTTGTTGCACCACGTAAACGCGGGTTTACGTGCACACGTGTTATTTGAAAAAGACGTTGATTACATCGTTCAAGATGACGAAGTGATCATCGTTGATGAACACACTGGTCGTACCATGCCGGGTCGTCGCTGGTCAGAAGGTCTTCACCAAGCCGTTGAAGCGAAAGAAGGCGTGAAGATCCAAAACGAGAACCAAACGTTAGCATCGATTACTTTCCAGAACTACTTCCGTTTATACGATAAGCTTTCTGGTATGACAGGTACGGCTGATACTGAAGCGTTTGAATTCCAGTCTATCTACGGTCTAGATACGGTTGTACTTCCTACTAACCGTCCAATGGCGCGTATCGATAACGGTGACTTGGTTTACATGACAGAAACTGAAAAGTTTGCTGCAATTAGCCAAGATATCAAAGAGCGTGTACAAAACGGTCAGCCTTGTTTGGTGGGTACGGTATCGATTGAAAAATCAGAGTTACTGTCTAATGCGCTTAAGAAAGAAGGCATTAAACATAACGTACTAAACGCAAAATTCCACGAAAAAGAAGCGGATATTATCGCAGAAGCGGGTGCGCCGGGTGCGGTAACTATTGCAACTAACATGGCCGGTCGTGGTACCGATATCATGCTGGGTGGTTCGTGGAAGACTGATGTTGAAAAACTCGATAATCCAACTGATGATCAAATCGCGAAGATCAAAACCAAATGGCAAGAAAAACATGATGCAGTCTTAGCGTCAGGTGGCTTGCACATCATTGGTACTGAGCGTCACGAATCTCGTCGTATCGATAACCAGCTACGTGGTCGTGCGGGTCGTCAGGGGGATGCAGGTTCTTCTCGTTTCTACTTATCTATGGAAGATGGCTTAATGCGTATCTTCGCTTCAGATCGTGTTTCAGGCATGATGAAGAAGTTAGGTATGGAGCAAGGCGAAGCGATTGAGCACCCTTGGGTATCAAAGGCTATCGAGAACGCGCAACGTAAAGTTGAAGGTCGTAACTTCGATATTCGTAAGCAGTTGCTTGAATTTGATGATGTTGCTAACGATCAGCGTAAAGTGGTTTACGAATTACGTGATGAATTAATGCATGCTGAAGATATCAGCGAAATGATTGAGCACAACCGTGAAGACGTGCTAAATGCATTAATGGATAGCTATATTCCACCACAATCGCTTGAAGAAATGTGGGATATCAAAGGGCTAGAAACTCGCCTGAAAGATGATTACGATCTTGAGTTACCAATTCAACACTGGCTTGATACCGAAGATAAACTTTACGAAGAAGCACTTCGTGAGCGCATTGTAGAAAAAGCGCTTGAAGTTTACCGTGAGAAAGAATCAGTTGTTGGTGCTGAAGTGCTACGTAACTTCGAGAAAACAGTGATGCTACAGAACCTTGATACGCTATGGAAAGAACACTTAGCGGCAATGGATCACTTGCGTCAAGGTATTCACTTACGTGGTTATGCACAGAAGAACCCTAAGCAGGAATACAAGCGTGAATCGTTTGAACTGTTTGAAGAAATGCTAGATAACTTGAAGAGTGATGTTGTTTCTATCTTAAGTAAGGTACGTGTACAGCAGCAGGAAGAAGTTGATCGCATGGAAGAAGAGCGTCGTCAAATGGCAGAAATGCTAGCACGTCGTCAACAGTTCCAGCATCAAAGTGCAGAAAGCCAAATCACTGATGAGTCATCAGAAGAGCCTGAAGCTCAACAAGGTACTTACGAGCGTGAAGAGCGTAAAGTAGGTCGTAATGAGCCTTGTCCTTGTGGTTCTGGTAAGAAGTACAAGCAATGTCACGGTAAGATCAATTAAGATTGTTTTTATTGTAGATACTAAAAAAGTCGCTCTAGGGCGACTTTTTTATTGGCTGAAAATCAAGGCTAATGATGTAGATTCTAGTGGATCTTCAGCTAATTTATTAAGCGAAAGACTGCTGTATTTTATCGAGTACAGCTTGATTAGCATCAGGGAAAGGGTAATCAGCAAGTGCATTGATAGCGACCCACTCCCCCGGTTGACCTTCTTTACCAAAGGCTTCGCCATCAAATTGATGGATCAGAAAGAAATCAAACTTTAATGATTTATCTGAATAATCATGAGCAAGGCTAATAAAAGGTTCAACGTCAGTGGCATGAATACCGACTTCTTCTTGCAGTTCACGGATAACCGCTTGCTTTGCTGTTTCACCTGTTTCTACTTTTCCGCCAGCAAACTCCCATAAGCCACCTTGATGCGCTTTATCGGCACGGCGGGTAATGAAAATATGCTTTTTCTCTGTATCTAAAATAATGCCTGCCGCAATCCAAACTTGCTTTTTATCCATACTGTTAGTAACCCATATCGTCAGACCAGCCATCTGAATCTGATAGATCAGGTGCACCGGGAATAGATTTTTCTTCTTCCGCCCATTCGCCAAGATCGATTAATTGGCAGCGTTTACAGCAAAAAGGACGAAATGGACTCTGCTCACCCCAAACCACTTCAGTTTTACAGGTAGGACACTTTACGACAGTAATATTGGTATTGGTTGTTGATTGAGACACAAAAACCTCAGCAAATGGCTAATTTAAATTCAATATCGCTTGCGACAGGATCTCCTTCCACAAAGGGAGAGAAACGAATAGCAAAGCGACTACGATGTCCCGATATCATAGGATAAACGCCATCTTTAGCGCAAATTTCTAGCCGTAATAAACAGGCATCTTCAGCGTCATACTGGAAGAAGCCATTACGGGCATGATTGGTTTTATATTGTGCGCTTTCTCGGGTTAACTTCAACCAGAGATTGAGTGCTTCGTTAAGTTCTGAAAGCTCATGTAACCAGCTTTTCATTGCCTGTTGTTTGTGTTCATCGCTAAGGTGCAGCCAGTGATGTAATGACGGCAGATCAAAACAACAACTACCACCTGGAATCGAGAAACGTTGTTTTATACTGGAAAGAAAACGATCTTCTCGTAGATTCTGTCCTAGGCGAGGAGATGAAATTAACGCTTTATGGGCTTGCTCCATCGAATCGATCATTTGTTGCAGCGCATACTCGTCAACACCATCAATGTTTAACCAATTCATCAGTTGCTGACGTTGTTTCTCTATATCTTTGGCAAGATCGGTTTTAACTTGTACTTGGTCTAAGATCTCAAGCAAATCAAAAAGGGCATGGAAGAAGATTTTATATTGCCAAGGATCATTTTGGTTGCTGCTGTGATGCATTTGTTGCAAGAGATAATCAAGGCGTAAATAAATACGGACTTTTTCTGTCAAAGGGTGTTCATAGCGCGTCATTTGCGTAGCTTGCATAAAGGGAATACCAAACAGGAGCCAAGATCGTAATAAGAATTATCATAGTTAAGACGTCATTTTACTACAGCTCATGATCCATTTTGAGATATTGCCTGTGAAGTTGCGCGATTTGTAATGTTAATGCTGGACTATCACCAAAATTAGTAATGACATCATCTGCGGCATCCAACCGTTGTTGGCGCGTTGCTTGGCTCGCTAAGATATTTTTGATTTGCTCAATTGAGACATTATCACGTTGTTGTGTTCGTTCGATTTGGGTTTGCTCATCGACATCAACAACCAATAAACGATTGGTGAGGGTTTGTAGATTATTCTCAACCATCAATGGCACGACTAATAAACAATAGGGAGATTTGCTTAATTTAATATCATGCAGCATTTTTTCACGGATCAAAGGGTGAAGTAGCTCATTTAACCATTGCTTTAATTCAGGTTGACTAAAAATAGCCTCACGCAGTTTTGCCCGATTTAACGTACCATCTTTAAGTAAAATATCAGCACCAAGTTTTTCGATAATAGTGTTCAAACCGACGGTATTCGGCTCGACGACTTCACGTGCAACAATATCGGCATCAATAATATCAATGCCGTAGTTATCAGCAAATAAGTTAGCAACCGTGGTTTTACCGCTACCAATTCCGCCTGTTAGGCCAATGACAATACTCATTATCTACATTCCTAAGTACGAAGTAACATACCAATTCACAATAGGCTCGCCCCATAACAATGCAATCCAACCAGCAACCGCAAGGTAAGGGCCGAATGAGAATGGCGTCTGGTTATCAGCATCTTGCATTTTCAGCAATACAATACCGCACAGCGCGCCGACTAAAGATGAGAGTAACACTACAAACGGTAGTAACTGCCAGCCAAGCCATGCACCTAATGCGGCGAGTAATTTAAAGTCGCCATAGCCCATGCCGTCTTTTTTAGTCAGTAATTTAAAGACCCAGAATACGCTCCACAGTGATAAGTAACCTGCCATTGCACCAATCACCGAATCGGTCAGAGATACAGGGCTAATACCCATTACAGAGAGTAAAATACCCGCCCACATTAGCGGTAAGGTAATTTGATCGGGCAGGAGCATTTTATCGACATCGATAAAGGTAAGCGCAATTAACGCGAAGGTGAAAAAGATCACTACGATTGCCCACCATGTCGGTGGCAACATCAGCGATACCGTTAAGCTCATTGCTGCAGTTAGTAATTCAATCGCTGGGTAGCGTTTGCTTATTGGCGCTTTGCATTCTTTGCATTTGCCGCCCAGAGCTAGCCAACTGATCACTGGAATATTTTCCAGTGCACTAATGGCGTGATTACAGTGTGGGCAGCGTGAACGTGGCACACTTAAATTAAAGACCGAATCGTCTGGCTGGTTATCCATTTCAGGAAAACATTCTTGGCACTCTTTACGCCATTGGCGTTCCATCATCATCGGTAAGCGGTAAATCACCACATTTAAAAAACTACCGACTAACAGACCAAAAATAACGGCAAAAAGGGGATATAACCAAGGGTAATAGGAAAGTACTGCCATGTGAGGATCTCTTAAAAATTAGGTGGTTATTGTAAGGCAAACGGCTAGGTGATCCTAGCCGATGATTATGGGGAATGAATACAGTGATTAACTTATAAGGTGGTTACTTAAATAGTATTAACCCATTACACTCATTAAGGTGAAGATTGGCATATACATGGCAACCAGTAAGCCACCAATTAAGCCACCCAAAATAATAATAATGAACGGCTCTAAAATTTGTCCGAGGTTATCAACGGTATTATCAACATCGGCTTCATAGATTTGTGCCATTTTATTCAGCATGTCATCGAGTGAACCTGATTCTTCACCTATCATCACCATTTGTAACATGAGTTCAGGAAAGACCCCTGATTGACGTAGGGCTAAATACAGCGGCATACCGCCAGCGGTACTTTCGTAAACTTCTTCAATCGCCTTTTCGATATACAAGTTGCCACAGGTTCTTCCAGCTGATTGAATGCCGGATAACAATGGAATACCCGCCATAAAAGTAGTAGCTAAAGTGCGGGAAAAACGGGCAACGGTCGCTTTTAGTAATACATCACCAAAGATAGGTAACTTTAAGGCAAACCGATTGGCTTTATAGCGAAAGTCATCAGATTTTTTATAAAAATAACGATATAGGAATACCGTTGCCCCAACACCAGACCCAAGATAGACGCCATAAGCGATGAGAAAATCTGAAGCATGGATAACAACTTGAGTAAAAATTGGTAGTTCAGCACCGAAGCCATTAAATATTTGGGCAAACTGCGGAATAACAAAGACTAGCATTAAAACGGTAACAAGAACGGCTGTTAATGTAACCATTGCAGGATAAATCATCGCCTTGATCACTTTTTTACGCATCGCTTCACTTTTTTCACGGTACACTGCAATGCGGGCAAAGACTTGTCCTAAGTGACCGGTTTGTTCACCGGTTGCGACTAAATCGCAATAGAATTTGTCAAACAGTGGCGAGCTTGAACGCATCGCACTGGAAAGAGAAGCGCCAGACTCAACTTGGGTGGTAATTTGCAGCAGGGTAGCGCGCATTTCAGCTTTATTATAACTGCTTGCCATTAATTGAAGGGCTTGTACTACAGGGACACCGGATTCGATCATGGTGGCAAGCTGACGGGTTACTGCAGTGACATCTTCCCCTTTCATTTGATCGCGCATTTTGGTCAAAAAAGAGGGTGAGGTTTTCTTGATTTTTTTGACCACAATTTTTTGTTCAACCAGTTGGTGACGCACTTCTTGTTCTTGAAAGCCCAAAGTGGTGCCTGAGACTTTACGCCCTGCTTGGTTGGTTCCCCGCCAGTTGTAATAACGAATTTTAGTGGCTGCTGTACTCATAAGCGGAATTCTCTATCAAACAATTAATACAAAGTAGGGGAGGTTATAACTGTAATACCCGTTGTAATTCAGCAAGGCTGGTAATGCCGTCAGTTAATTTTTCAATGCCGGATTCTTTAAGCCGTTTCATCCCTTGTTGGGCGGCAATATCTTCTAATTGCAGTGCAGTAGCATTGGTCATTAAGGCTTCGGCGATTTCGCGGCTAAATACCATGACTTCATAAATACCAACGCGCCCTGCGTAGCCTTTATTGCAATCATCGCACCCGGCGTTATTGGCTTTATATACACTGGTGTTTTGTGGCAGGTTTAATCGTTGGCAGGTGATCGGATCAAGCGGGTGCGGTTGTTTGCAGCTTTTACATAAGCGACGGGCAAGACGCTGGGCGATAATTAAGCTCAGTGATGAGGCGAGGTTAAAATCTTCCACTCCCATATTGGTTAAACGGGTAATGGTTTCGGCGGCAGAATTCGTATGTAAGGTTGATAATACCAAGTGCCCGGTTTGGGCGGCTTTTACAGCAATGGATGCTGTTTCTAAATCACGGATCTCACCAACCATCACAATGTCGGGGTCTTGACGCAAAAATGAACGTAGGGCATCGGCAAAGCTTAAGCCGACTTGCTGATTAATTTGTACTTGGTTAATACCGGGCAGGTTAATTTCTACTGGATCTTCGGCAGTCGAAATATTGCGCTCATCAGTATTTAAAATATTTAACCCAGTATACAGCGAGACGGTTTTACCACTACCCGTTGGGCCGGTAATTAATATCATCCCTTGCGGGCGTTCAAGGGCGGTTAAATAATCGGATTTTTGTTTATCATTATAACCCAAAATATCGATATTAAGATTCGCTGCGGAGCTATCTAATATCCGTAGTACGACTTTTTCACCCCACAGAGTCGGCAGGGTAGAAACACGTAAATCAATCGCCAAATTATCCGAAAGTTTTAGCTTTATTCGTCCGTCTTGCGGTTGGCGACGTTCGGCAATATTGAGCTTCGACATTACCTTTAAGCGGGTCGATAAACGGCGCGATAAGCTTGATGGTGGGGTTAAGTGCTGATGCAAAATACCATCACAGCGAAAGCGAATCCGGTAGTTATGTTCATAAGGTTCAAAATGAATATCTGAGGCTTTTCGACGTACTGCATCTAATAATACTTGGTTGATATAACGGGTAACAGGAGCGCTGTCTTGGCTTAAATCGGTAGCATCATCGAGTTCAGCATCACTAATATCAACCAGTTCACCTAAGTCGGCATCACTGACTTGTTTACTATGACTGGTTTCACCAATATCACTGCCGTAAACACGACGAATGGCAGATTCTAATTGTTTGTTTTCTAAAACTAGAAACTCAACAGTTTTACCGATTGCAAAACGAAATTCGTCTTGCGCATCCACATTAGTTGGGTCGCTAACCCCTAGAAATAAGCTGTTGGCATCTTGGGTTAATGGCAGCGCACGATGACGCAGTACTAATTCTCGTTGGTAAACACTTTGACAACAACCGTCATAGTCATAGTGGTGAACATCGACTTTTTGTAATCCAAATAAATTAGCCAAGTTATCAGCTAAATCTACATCACTAAGGATACCTAAACGGGTTAAGGCGGTCGGGACGTTAATCCCTTCCGCCGTAACAAACTCGACCACTTGTTGTTCTTGCTCTGGGCTAATTAAATTAGCTTGAGCCAAGATGGAAGCGAGGTTGGTTTGCATATTATGTTATTAACAGCCTTTAGGCTTATATTCAGAGGGGATATCAGTTGTACAGGTCCAACCAGATGTACTCTTCTCGAATTTAGCGTATTTACCTTGTAGTACACTTGAGACATTAGAAGGTGAAAATGTAAATTTAACGCCTGTAGCTCCTGATGCAGCTGTTGGTGATGCTGGGTCAAGAGCTAATCCGCCAAGAGAACCAGCTGCACTTGCAGTTGTACCAATAGCAGCTAAAGTCATTGGCCCCTTTCCTGTTTCTTGTACTTGCATGTCAAAGTTAGTTAATACAGCCCTTAAAGTAGCTACGCCAGTAGAAGCCTCTGATTTCACTACGTAGTTTTGATATGCTGGAATAGCAAAAGCACTTAAAACCCCAATGATCGCTACTACGATCATCAATTCAATAAGTGTAAAACCCTGTTGTTTTTTCATTTCTCTGTCCTTAAGTAACAAAATAATAAATGCGTTAACGTTATAAATTCGCTAATGGAATTATGTTCAGAATAGAGGCTTTATTGTTAGAGTGAATAACGAAAAAGGGATAGCTCGGCACGGGTGGTAAAAAAAAATCAGGCGTTGCAGAAGTTGCAAAGCTCAAAGCGAGTAACCGCTCGTAATTAGATTTGATTTTTATAAAATTCAGTAAGATGTGAAGTAGAAAGAGAAAAATCAGTGATTATTTTTCTCTTTCTTTATAAATTAAGGTACCAGTTCAATATTTGTGTCACAAAAAATTGATAGTGAATAGGTGTTATTTAAAGCGCATCGATAAGTCCATCGCTTTAACGTGCTTAGTCAGTGCACCTACCGAAATATAATCCACGCCAGTTTCAGCACATTCGCGGATATTGCTAAGGGTAATATCACCTGAGTTTTCTAATGCCACGCGTCCAGCGTTAAACGCGACGGCTTCACGCATCATGGTTAAGGTAAAGTTATCCAGCATTACAATATCAGCACCGGCTTCAATGGCTTGTTTTAGCTCTGCCAGACTTTCTGTTTCTACTTCGACAGGTTTATTTGGATTAAGCTGCTTAGCTGTAGTGATGGCTTGCTCAATACCACCACAAGCAATGATGTGGTTCTCTTTTATAAGGTAAGCATCAAACACGCCAATACGGTGATTAAAGCCACCACCGCAAGTCACGGCATATTTTAATGCGCTACGCAGACAAGGAACAGTTTTACGGGTATCGAGTAGGCGAGTGTTGGTGCCTTCTAACTGTTTTACATATTCGGCGGTTAATGTCGCGCAACCGGATAGGGTTTGGATAAAGTTCATCGCGTTACGCTCGCCAGTAAGCAGCGCTCGTGACGGGCCTGATAGGGTACACAAGGTTTGATTAGGCTCAACCACATCACCATCTTCTACGTGCCAATCAATATTTACTTCACCACCGAGTTGCTTAAATACTTCATCAGCCCACATTTTGCCGCAAAATACGCCATGTTCGCGGGTAATGATGGTGGCAACGCCTTGGCTATCGGCAGGGATTAGATTGGCTGTAATATCGAGATTGGCATCAATCTCACCACCTAAATCTTCGCGAAGTGTATCGGCAACAGTACGGCTGATCTCGATTGGGAGAAGTTGTTTAAGGTAAGCGAGGCGGGCACTGCTATCGTGTTTGTGTTCCATATCTGTCTTCTTGTATCCATTGCGCGTTTAGCAGCAAAAGTGCTGCGAATGATGGCGCAAATCATACCGTGAGAAAGGAGTGGGATAAAGTGAATACGGGTTAATCGAATGTTAATCACCAAATATTTGGTTGTTTCTATCTATTACTGCGATAGGCAAAAGCGATGAGAGGAAATTGGCTTTTCAATATAAGCTAATGATACTTTACCTGCTAATTTGGTTTTAGTAACACGTAAATAGAAGATGGATTATGACGTTATTGATTAACGATGATCATTGGTTACAGACAGCAAGGCGTGTGCCATCCCCTTTTTGTGATAATAGACCTCATGACGAGATGTCATTGCTGGTGGTACATAATATAAGCTTACCACCGGGTAAATTTGGTGGTCCTTATATTGAGCAGCTGTTTACTGGGCAATTAAACCCTGCAGATGATCCGTATTTTGAAATTATTCATCAGTTTCGTGTTTCTGCTCACTGTTTGATACGCCGAGATGGTGAAATAGTGCAGTTTGTGCCTTTTAATCAGCGTGCTTGGCATGCGGGGGTATCAAAGTTTGACGATCGGGATAAGTGTAATGACTTTTCAATTGGCATCGAATTAGAAGGCACAGATCACCTGCCGTATACTTCTGAACAATATCAAATGCTGACAAAATTGACTCAATCTTTGATGAGCCGTTATCCCGCTATCACCCGAGAGCGTGTAACAGGGCATGAATTTATTGCCCCTGGACGAAAAACCGATCCTGGTTTATCGTTTGATTGGCGACGGTTTAAAAAACAGCTTTAAAAGGGCAGTTATTAGACTAAAGTTTTATTTACGAATGGAAATTGGTCAAATTGGTCTGACCAATTTTCATAATCACTCTGCTTTTTATTCCTTCCTATCACCTTTTTCGTTGCTTGGCTGTTTCTAGCTCTGAATATGTAATGTTTTATTAATAAGTCAAAAGTTTAATTTTTTGTTAAAACCAACTTCGTTCTATGATTTCAATCAAGTTGCGTGTGGACATCTTTATTTATTTCTGTAAACTTTCACCCGGTAAAATAATTGGTAATACCAATTATCCGATGATTCGGTCTTTATGAAACGGGATTAATATAAGAAGCGTCGATAAAAATGACTTATAAACGCATTAAACAACCAAAGCTTTCTGATGCTATTGAGCAGGAATTGGAGCGCTTGATTTTAGAGGGAATTTTGTCCCCAGGTCAGCAATTACCTCCAGAGCGAGAGTTGGCAAAACAATTCGATGTTTCTCGTCCTTCCGTTCGTGAGGCGATCCAACGTTTAGAAGCAAAGCATTTGCTTACTCGTCGCCAAGGCGGCGGAACATTCGTAAAAGAAAAGTTATGGCAAAGTTTTTCTGAACCCTTATTGGATCTATTAGCGACTCATCCGGAAACACAATTAGATTTATTGGAAGCTCGCCATGCACTAGAAGGCTTAGCCTCTTATTTTGCGGCATTGCGAGGTAACGAAGAAGATTTTGTTCGCATTCGCGATTGTCATCAGCGTATTCAAGACGCGCAGCAACAAGGGGATTTACCCTTAGAAGCTAGCGCGGTGATGCAATATCTTATTGCGGTAACAGAATCGGCTCACAATGTGGTGTTACTGCATATTATTCGTAGTTTAGCGCCGCTACTTGAGCAAAACGTATTACAAAATTTCGAACTCCTAAACCGCCGACCTGAGGTGGTGGAGAAAGTAAGAAAGCACCGAGCTAATATTGTGCAGGCGATTGTTTCTGGTGAGCCTGAAAAGGCCCGTGAAGCATCGCACGCACATTTGGCTTACATCGAGGAAACCTTGTTGGATTTATCGCGTGAAGATAGCAGGCGTGAACGCTCTCTTCGTCGGATTCAACAGCGCAAGGACGGGTTAGAGTCTTAACTTCATACCTAAAAACGAAGTTAGACCTAGTCGCGACATTGTTAGTAGATTATCAACGAAAGGATAGATCGCATGTCTGAAGTCATGAAAAGTGACGTGGATGTACTGGAAACTCAAGATTGGTTAGAAGCACTTGAATCAGTAGTCCGTGAAGAAGGTGTAGAACGCGCACAGTTCTTACTTGAGCAAGTATTAGAAAAAGCTCGTTTAGATGGTGTAGATATGCCGACTGGCGTAAACACAAACTACATCAACACAATTCCAGCAGCACAAGAACCCGCGTATCCAGGTGATGTAACATTAGAGCGTCGTATCCGTTCTATCATCCGTTGGAACGCAATCATGATCGTTCTACGTGCATCTAAGAAAGATTTAGACTTAGGCGGCCACATGGCTTCTTACCAGTCTGCTTCTGCTTTTTACGAAGTATGTTTCAACCACTTCTTCCGTGCGCCTAACGATGTTGATGGCGGTGATTTGGTTTACTACCAAGGCCACATTTCTCCAGGAATTTACTCTCGTGCGTTTGTTGAAGGTCGTCTAACTGAAGAGCAGCTAGATAACTTCCGTCAAGAAGTTGATGGTAAAGGTATTCCTTCATACCCACACCCTAAACTAATGCCTGAATTCTGGCAGTTCCCAACGGTTTCTATGGGCCTAGGTCCAATTTCTGCGATCTACCAAGCGCGTTTCCTTAAGTACTTAGAAGGTCGTGGCCTTAAAGATACTTCAGCTCAGCGCGTATACGCGTTCTTGGGCGATGGTGAGATGGATGAGCCAGAATCACGCGGTGCTATTTCTTTCGCTGCGCGTGAGAAACTAGACAACCTATGTTTCCTAATCAACTGTAACCTACAGCGTCTAGACGGCCCAGTAATGGGTAACGGTAAGATCATTCAAGAGCTTGAAGGTCTATTTAAAGGTGCTGGTTGGAACGTTGTTAAAGTGATCTGGGGTAACAACTGGGATGCGCTACTAGCAAAAGATACGACGGGTAAGCTTCTACAGCTTATGAACGAAACTATCGATGGTGACTACCAAACATTCAAATCTAAAGATGGCGCTTATGTACGTGAGCACTTCTTTGGTAAGTACCCTGAAACAGCGGCACTTGTTTCTGACATGACTGATGAGCAAATCTTCGAGTTGAAGCGTGGTGGTCACGATTCTTCGAAACTATTTGCAGCATTTAACAATGCAAAAGAAACAAGCGGTAAGCCAACGGTGATCCTAGCTAAGACTGTTAAAGGTTACGGTATGGGTGAAGCGGCTGAAGGTAAGAACATCGCTCACGGTGTTAAGAAGATGGACATGACTCACGTTCAATACTTACGTGATCGTCTAGGTCTACAAGATCTTATCTCTGAAGAAGATCTTAAGGCTCTGCCTTACCTAAAACTGGAAGAAGGCTCTGCTGAGTACAACTACTTACACGCTCGTCGTGATGCGCTACACGGTTACACACCTAAGCGTAGTCCTAAGTTTACTCAAGAATTTAAAGTGCCTGAGCTTGATGCATTTGCGCCACTACTAAGTGAGCAGAAGCGTGAAATTTCAACCACTATGGCTTATGTTCGTGCGCTAAATATTCTTCTTAAAGATAAAGCGATCGGTAAGAACATCGTGCCAATTATCTGTGATGAAGCGCGTACGTTCGGTATGGAAGGTCTGTTCCGTCAGGTTGGTATCTACAACCCAGATGGTCAGACTTACACACCAGAAGATAAAGGCATCGTTTCTTTCTACAAAGAAGCGACATCTGGTCAGGTACTTCAAGAAGGTATCAACGAACTAGGTTCAATGGCATCTTGGGTTGCTGCTGCAACATCTTACAGCACCAACGATCTTCCAATGATCCCATTCTACATCTACTACTCAATGTTCGGTTTCCAACGTATTGGTGACATGGCATGGCTAGCAGGTGACCAACAAGCACGTGGCTTCCTACTAGGCGCTACTGCTGGTCGTACAACACTGAACGGTGAAGGTCTACAGCACGAAGATGGCCACAGTCATATTCTTGCAAACACAGTACCTAACTGTATCTCTTACGATCCAACGTTTGCTTACGAGCTAGCGGTTATCATGCAAGACGGTATTCGTCGCATGTACGGTGAAAATCAAGAGAACATTTACTACTACCTAACAGTAATGAACGAAAACTACGCAATGCCAGCAATGCCAGAAGGCGCTGAAGCAGGCATTCGTAAGGGTATTTACAAGCTTGAGTCTCACGCTGGTGATAAGTCTAAAGTTCAGTTAATGAGCTCTGGTACTATCATGAACGAAGTACGTAAAGCGGCACAGATCCTAAGTGAAGAGTACGGTGTAGCGTCTGATGTTTACTCTGTAACATCATTCAACGAACTAACTCGTGATGGTCAAGATTGTGAGCGTTACAACATGCTTCACCCAACTGCAGAGAAGAAGGTTCCTTACCTAACAACTGCAATGGGTTCTGAGCCTGCAATCGCTGCAACGGACTACATGAAGAACTACGCAGAACAAGTACGTGCATTCATGCCATCTGAGTCTTACAAGGTTCTTGGTACTGATGGTTTCGGTCGTTCTGATAGCCGTGCAAACCTACGTCGTCACTTCGAAGTGAATGCTGGCTATGTTGTTGTTGCTGCACTTTCTGAACTCGCTAAACGTGGCGATATTGATAACGCAGTAGTTGTAGATGCAATTGCTAAGTTCGATATCGACGCTGACAAGATCAACCCGCTATACGCATAAGAGGCAAATTAAAAATGGCAATCGAAATTAATGTACCAGACATCGGTGCGGATGAGGTTGAAGTAACTGAGATTCTTGTTAGCGTTGGCGACAAGGTTGAAGAAGAGCAATCACTGATCACTGTTGAAGGCGATAAAGCTTCAATGGAAGTTCCTGCTTCTCAAGCGGGTATCGTTAAAGAAATCAAAGTTGCTGAAGGCGACACGGTTTCTACTGGTTCTCTAATCATGATTTTCGAAGCCGAGGGTGCAGCTGAAGCTGCACCTGCTCCTGTGGCTGAAGCAGCGCCTGCTGCTCTAGCTCCAGCAGCAGCGGCTGAACTGAAAGAAGTTCATGTTCCAGATATCGGTGGTGATGAAGTTGAATGTACTGAAATCATGGTATCTGTTGGCGATACAGTAGAAGAAGAGCAATCTCTAATTACTGTTGAAGGTGACAAGGCTTCTATGGAAGTGCCTGCACCATTCGCTGGTACAGTTAAAGAAATCAAAATTGTAGAAGGCGACAAGGTTTCTACTGGTTCTTTAATCATGGTATTTGAAGTGGCCGGCACTCCGGTGGCTGGCTCTGCACCTGTTGCTCAAGCAGCAGCGCCTGCTCCAGCAGCACCAGCAGCATCTGCAGCGAAAGAAGTTAACGTTCCTGATATCGGTGGTGACGAAGTAGAAGTTACTGAAATCATGGTATCTGTTGGCGATACAGTGGAAGAAGAGCAATCGCTAATCACTGTTGAAGGTGACAAGGCTTCTATGGAAGTGCCTGCACCATTCGCTGGTACAGTTAAAGAAATCAAGATCGCAGAAGGCGATAAGGTTTCTACTGGCTCACTAATCATGGTATTTGAAGTGGCCGGCACTCCGGTTGCTGGTGCAGCACCTGCAGCACCTGCAGCGGCTCCTGTGGCTCAAGCGGCAGCACCTGCGGCGGCTCCAGCAAAAGCTGAAGCGCCTGCAGCAACAGGTGATTTCGTTGAAAACAACGAATACGCACACGCATCACCAGTTGTTCGTCGTTTAGCTCGTGAGTTCGGTGTTAACCTTGCGAAAGTTAAAGGTACTGGCCGTAAGAACCGCGTTCTTAAAGAAGACGTACAAAACTTCGTTAAAGATGCACTTAAGCGTCTTGAGTCTGGTGCAGCAGCTTCTGCGTCAGGTAAAGGCGATGGCGCAGCGCTTGGTCTACTACCTTGGCCGAAAGTTGATTTCAGCAAGTTTGGTGAGACTGAAGTTAAGTCACTATCTCGCATTAAGAAGATCTCTGGCGCTAACCTACACCGTAACTGGGTAATGATCCCTCACGTTACACAGTGGGATAACGCAGATATCACTGCGCTTGAAGCATTCCGTAAAGAGCAAAACGCGATTGAAGCGAAGAAAGACTCTGGCATGAAGATCACACCACTTGTGTTCATCATGAAAGCGGCTGCTAAAGCACTTGAAGCATTCCCTTCATTCAACTCTTCTCTATCTGACGATGGCGAGAGCTTGATCCTGAAGAAATACGTGAACATCGGTATCGCAGTCGATACGCCAAACGGCCTAGTTGTTCCTGTATTTAAAGATGTGAACAAGAAAGGTATCTACGAGCTATCTGAAGAGCTAATGGCTATTTCTAAGAAAGCGCGTGCTGGTAAGCTAACTGCATCTGATATGCAAGGCGGCTGTTTCACTATCTCAAGCCTTGGTGGCTTAGGTGGTACTGCATTCACACCAATCGTGAACGCACCAGAAGTAGGTATCCTAGGTGTATCTAAGTCTGAAATGAAACCAGTATGGAACGGTAAAGAGTTCGAACCGCGTCTACAACTTCCATTATCACTATCATACGATCACCGTGTGATTGATGGTGCTGAAGGTGCGCGCTTCATCACTTACCTAAATGGCTGTCTATCAGACATCCGTCGTTTAGTACTTTAAGGTTTCACATCCACAACGCCATGCCTACAATGCGTAGGCATGGAATTGTTGTGTAGCTCACAGGCTGCAGTAATTTATTTTTCACTCTGTTAACAGGTCTGTAGACTTGTTGTCCATCTGAAAGATAAACGTATACAAATACGTAAAAGTTACCTGATAGCTTGTTAGGGATATAAGACTTACAACGAGGTCATAATGAGTAAAGAAATTAAAGCCCAGGTAGTGGTGTTGGGTTCAGGCCCTGCTGGTTACTCTGCTGCATTCCGTTGCGCTGACTTAGGTCTAGATACGGTTCTAATTGAAAAATTCAACACACTAGGTGGTGTATGTCTTAACGTGGGTTGTATCCCATCAAAAGCATTACTTCACGTAGCGAAAGTTATCGAAGAAGCAAAAGCAATGGCTGAGCACGGCGTTGTTTTTGGTGAACCACAAACAGACATCGATAAGATCCGTCTGTGGAAAGATAAGGTAATTACTCAGCTAACTGGCGGTCTTGGCGGTATGGCTAAGATGCGTAAAGTTAATGTTGTGAACGGTTACGGTAAATTTACTGGCCCTAACAGCATTGTTGTTGACGGTGCTGATGGCCCAACAACGGTTAACTTTGATAACGCGATTATCGCGGCGGGCTCTCGCCCAATCGAACTACCATTCATTCCGCATGAAGACCCACGTATTTGGGATTCAACAGATGCGCTAGAGCTTAAAGAAGTTCCTGAGAAGTTACTTGTTATGGGCGGCGGAATCATCGGTCTTGAAATGGGTACGGTTTACCACGCGCTAGGTTCTCAAATCGACGTTGTTGAGATGTTCGATCAAGTGATCCCAGCTGCGGATAAAGATATCGTTAAAGTATTTACTAAGCGTATCGCGAAGAAATTCAACCTGATGCTTGAAACGAAAGTAACAGCTGTTGAAGCAAAAGAAGATGGTATTTATGTAACGATGGAAGGCAAAAAAGCACCTGCTGAGCCTGTTCGTTACGATGCTGTTCTTGTTGCTATCGGTCGTGTACCAAACGGTAAGCTAATTGACGCTGAAAAAGCGGGTATCAATGTTGATGAGCGTGGCTTTATTAACGTTGATAAGCAAATGCGTACTAACGTTGCTCACATTCACGCAATTGGTGATGTTGTTGGTCAACCAATGTTGGCTCACAAAGGTGTGCATGAAGGTCACGTAGCGGCTGAAGTTATTTCTGGTAAGAAGCACTACTTCGATCCTAAAGTTATTCCTTCAATTGCTTACACTGAGCCAGAAGTTGCGTGGGTTGGTAAGACTGAGAAAGAAGCGAAAGCTGAAGGTATCAACTACGAAGTTGCTACATTCCCATGGGCGGCATCAGGCCGTGCTATCGCATCTGATTGTGCTGACGGTATGACGAAGATGATCTTCGACAAAGACACGCACCGTGTGATCGGTGGTGCTATCGTAGGTACTAACGGTGGTGAACTACTTGGTGAAATCGGTCTAGCGATCGAGATGGGTTGTGATGCTGAAGATATCGCATTAACTATCCACGCTCACCCAACACTACACGAATCAGTAGGTCTTGCTGCTGAAGTATTTGAAGGCTCTATCACTGACCTTCCAAATGCAAAAGCGGTAAAGCGTAAGAAGTAATTACTACTTGTTATGATAATAAAAAAGCGCCTAAGGGCGCTTTTTTGTTGTCTGCTGTTTAGCAATGCTAACATTTAATTTCAGGTTACAACTTAAACGTACCGACCATGTCATCAAGACGTTGTGATAGTTGGCGTAATGCTTGGCTTGAATCGGCTAATTGCGCGGCTGTTTCTGCGGTTAGCTGAGTGGTTTCATTTATCTCTTCAATATTACAATTAATGTCTTGTACCACGGTTGACTGCTCTTCTGTCGCGGTAGCCACTTGGGTATTCATATCGGCAATTAAACTAATACGCTCAGAAATCGACACTAAAGCAACAGATGCTTGATCAGAAGCTGATACCCCATTTTCAGACAGCTGACGGCTTTGCTCCATCGCAACCACGGCATTGGATGCTTCTTGCTGGAGGCGGTTGATCATCGCTTGGATCTCGTCGGTAGAATCGGCAGTACGACTAGCAAGATTACGCACTTCATCGGCCACGACCGCAACCCCTCGTCCTTGTTCGCCAGCACGTGCTGCTTCAATCGCGGCATTAAGGGCAAGTAGGTTAGTTTGTTCTGAGATCCCACGGATCACATCTAAAATACTACCAATCGACTGGGTATTACTTGCCAGTGAGTCAATGACATCGCTGACTTGGCTAATATCCGATGACAGTTGATTTATGGTATTACGTGCTTCGCCAACAACGGTTTGACCATCATGGGTTTGATACTTAAATGTTTGTAATTCATAAAACGGCTTATATTTATGAGCAAATGAACAGACCATGCACAACGTGACAACGCAATACTGATCAATGAAATGAAAATACGCCGTTATGTATCTGCAAATTTGTTACAAAACTTTAGTGATTTACGTCACTAAATATGACCTGTAGCTAAAAAAGAGAAAATAAAACTAATGTGAAACAAGCGTCTTTTATTTTATGCGTTATAAATATTGAGGATCGCTTTACACATTATGAACAAAGAATTTTCCTAAAATGTGAATGTTGTAAAAAAGCAGTAGTTTTTAAGTTTACGTTAAAAATGGTATAATACTGCACAGTTTTGGTCTCTCCTAAAGGGTTTTGGCTCTGACAATGTTCAGCAAAACATGATTATAAGAATCTAGAGATCACTCACTTCCAAGGATGTTTGGCCTATGGTGCCAGACCGTAATATGAGGAATATGTCGTGCTTGAAGCCTACCGTAAACACGTCGAAGAGCGTGCTGCTGAAGGGGTTGTTGCTAAACCATTGGATGCTGAACAGGTTGCCGCTCTTGTTGAGTTACTAAAAAATCCGCCAGCAGGTGAAGAAAGTGTTCTGCTGGATCTACTAGAAAATCGTATTCCCCCGGGCGTTGATGAAGCGGCATACGTAAAAGCGGGTTTCCTTGCAGCGATCACTAAAGGTGACGCGCAATCACCTATCGTAAGTAAAGAAAAAGCCGCAGAGTTACTCGGCACAATGCAAGGTGGTTACAATATCGAACCACTTATTTCTTTGCTTGATGATGACACGCTAGCTCCGATTTCAGTTAAAGCGTTATCTCATACATTATTGATGTTTGATGCGTTCTACGATGTAGAAGAAAAAGCAAAAGCAGGCAATGTATTTGCTCAGCAAGTTCTCCAATCATGGGCTGATGCTGAGTGGTTCCTATCTAAACCAGCATTGGCTGAAAAAATCACCCTGACTGTATTTAAAGTCACAGGTGAGACCAACACCGATGACTTATCACCAGCACCTGATGCATGGTCTCGTCCAGATATCCCACTTCACGCGCTTGCGATGCTGAAAAATGAACGTGAAGGTATCGTGCCTGATCAACAAGGCTCTGTGGGTCCTATTAAGCAAATCGAAGCGTTAAAAGAAAAAGGTCATCAGCTTGTTTATGTTGGTGATGTTGTAGGTACAGGCTCTTCTCGTAAGTCTGCGACTAACTCTGTGCTTTGGTTCATGGGCGATGATATCCCTTATGTACCGAACAAGCGTGCGGGTGGTTATGTTTTAGGTGGCAAGATCGCTCCTATCTTCTTTAATACGATGGAAGATGCAGGCGCACTACCGATTGAAGTTGATGTAACTCAACTCGCGATGGGTGATGTGATTGATGTGTACCCATTTAAAGGTGAAGTTCGTCGTCACGAAAGTGATGAGCTAGTGTCTACTTTTGGGCTAAAAACGGATGTGCTGATTGATGAAGTACGTGCGGGTGGTCGTATTCCATTGATCATTGGTCGTGGCCTAACCGATCGTGCACGCCAATCATTGGGTTTACCATCATCGGATATTTTCCGTCGTCCTGTTGCGGTTGAAGATAGCGGTAAGGGTTATACCTTAGCGCAGAAGATGGTAGGTAAAGCATGTGGTGTTGAAGGTGTTCGCCCAGGCACTTACTGTGAGCCTAAGATGACAACGGTAGGTTCGCAAGATACCACAGGTCCTATGACTCGTGATGAATTAAAAGACTTAGCATGTCTTGGTTTCTCTGCTGAACTTACGATGCAGTCGTTCTGTCATACCTCGGCTTATCCGAAACCGATTGATGTTAATACTCACCACACATTACCTGATTTTATTATGAATCGTGGTGGTGTATCACTTCGTCCGGGTGATGGTGTTATTCACTCATGGCTAAACCGTATGCTACTGCCTGATACCGTTGGTACAGGTGGTGACTCACATACCCGTTTCCCATTAGGTATTTCATTCCCAGCTGGTTCTGGCCTTGTCGCTTTTGCTGCGGCAACAGGTGTTATGCCGTTAGATATGCCTGAATCTATTCTGGTTCGCTTTAAAGGTGAGATGCAAGAAGGTATCACGCTACGTGATCTGGTTCATGCGATCCCATACTACGCGATTCAGCAGGGTCTACTGACCGTTGAGAAAGCAGGTAAGATCAACGAATTCTCTGGTCGAGTACTGGAGATCGAAGGTGTTGAGCACCTAACGGTTGAGCAAGCATTTGAGCTATCAGACGCATCGGCAGAGCGTAGTGCGGCAGGTTGTACGGTTAAGCTTTCTGAAGAATCGATTGCAGAATACTTAAATTCAAACATCGTGATGCTGAAGTGGATGATTTCTGAAGGTTACGGCGATCGTCGTACCATTGAGCGTCGTATTACTGCGATGGAAGAGTGGTTAGCCAATCCTGAGCTAATGACCGCAGATAGCGATGCTGAATACGCACACGTGATTGAAATTGACTTGGCAGATATCAATCAGCCAATTCTATGTGCGCCAAATGATCCTGATGATGCGCGTTTATTGTCTGACGTTCAAGGTACACAAATTGATGAAGTGTTTATCGGTTCATGTATGACGAACATTGGCCACTTCCGTGCAGCAGGTAAACTGCTAGAGAAATTTGGTGGTCAGCTAGATACACGTTTGTGGGTCGCACCACCAACGAAGATGGATAAAGATCAGCTAACGGAAGAAGGCTACTACGGTATCTTTGGTCGTGCTGGGGTTCGTATTGAAACGCCGGGATGTTCACTGTGTATGGGTAACCAAGCACGTGTTGCAGATAAGGCGACAGTGATGTCGACATCAACCCGTAACTTCCCGAACCGTTTAGGTACAGGTGCCAATGTTTACCTATCTTCAGCTGAGCTTGCTGCAGTTGGTGCTATTTTAGGTCGTATTCCAACGAAGGAAGAATATCTAGAATACGCGAAACAAATTGATGCAACAGCGGCGGATACTTACCGTTACTTAAACTTCCACCGTATGGAAGATTACACTAAGAAAGCGGATGAAGTGATCATTCAACAACCAGCTTAGTCATTGTGCTTAGTTGTTGATTAAATAATAAAAAACGCCTCGAATATTCGAGGCGTTTTTTGTTGGTATGGAAAAAGTTTTTATTAGCGACCTAAGGTGTAAATCGCTGCGACATTACGTGCTGTGAGCTCAACGTTAATTGCAGCTTCTGCAAGTGCTTCAGCTAAACTTACCGAGCGTGGTACGACACTGAATACCGCATCAATACCGTGCTCATAAACAACATCACAGTCATAAGATAAACATCCTGCAATACCAATGACAGGTTTGTTAAAACGCTTGGCCGTACGTGCCACACCAATCGGGGTTTTACCGTGAATCGTTTGGCTATCAATGCGGCCTTCACCAGTGATCACTAAATCAGCGTCTTTTAATACATCTGCTAAATTGACCGCATCCATAACGATTTCTATCCCTGGGCGTAACTGTGCGTTAAATAGTCCAAGTAAAGCAGCTCCCATACCGCCAGCAGCCCCTGCACCTGCCATGTCTTTTACATCAGTACCTAAATCGCGTTTAATGATTTCTGCATAATGGGCGAGGTTGCTATCGAGTTGCACTACCATCTCAGGTGTTGCACCTTTCTGTGGGCCAAATACCTGAGATGCACCTTTTTCTCCACACAGTGGGTTATCGACATCACAGGCAACTTCTAATTTGACCTGAGCAAGACGAGGGTCGATATTACTAATATCAATATGGTGTAAGCGAGCTAACGCACCGCCGCCGAAGCAAATTGGGTTGTTGTTTTCATCCTGTAGACGTACCCCCAACGCTTGTGCCATCCCGATACCACCATCGTTAGTTGCGCTACCACCGATACCGACGATGATGTGTTCAACTCCTTTATCTAATGCTGCGAGAATTAATTCACCAGTCCCAAAGCTGGTGGTTAACATGGGGTTTCGCTGCTCAGGGCTAACAAGATGTAAACCGGAAGCTGCAGCCATTTCAATAATCGCGGTTTTTCCATCCCCCATTAAGCCGAAGAAGCCATTCACTTGTTCGCCTAACGGTCCTGTTACTGTGCACTCAATAATGCGACCGTTGCTAGCATCCACCAATGATTGAACTGTGCCTTCACCACCATCAGCCATGGGAAGCTTTATGTATTCAGCGTTTGGTAATACTTGGCGGAAACCGTTTTCAATCGCGGTAGCCACTTCCATTGCCGTTAAGCTTTCTTTGTAAGAATCAGGAGCAATAATAATTTTCATAATAATGAGCTCTAAACGAAGAGAAGGAATACGAGCATTTTTGTTATGGTTACGTCATTGTGTAGCACGATTTGCGTCTACTTGTGGTATTGAGTTGCATTTCTTGAGTAGATCCTGACAATGGGCGGCAGCATATAGGCTGTATTTTATCAGCTTATTAAAGCAAGAAGATCATCTATGAGGAACGAAAGGTATGGACTACGAATTTAAAAAAAATACCTTGGACGGTACTTATCACGCTATTTTCTCTATGGGTCATGAAGTATTGGGTCGTTGGATCATTGAAGAAATAGGTAAGGATACCGAGAAGCTCGATCTCATCATGGATCAACTTAGTGCAATGAAAAACAGTAGCCAAGAATGGCGTTTAGTGGGGGAGGAATTAACCCTATTATTGCAAGATAATGAAGCCTTGGTTCAAGCTAACTGTTTGTTTTCAGAAGAAGAGGAAGACTTTGAAGAGGATTTTCATTTCTATGATGAAGAAAGTCTTTCTGTTTGTGGTTTTGAAGATCTTGAGCAAGTGTTAGAAGGTTGGCGTACTTTTATTGCGCGTTTTTAATTTTCTTATCGAGCTTTAAAAATAGAATTGATTTGAGGCGTTTTTATGCTTCATGTTAGTGAGGAGGCTGCACTGTGATGGTGCAGCCTTTTTTCGTTAATTTCCTTTAAATATCTTAAGCTATTGAATTTTAATGTAAATAAAAGTTGGCACAATGCTTGTTTGTTAAATAACTGTAAACATCAAGGATTGGGTATTTGAGGAGCAAGCAATGAAGATAATTAACGCCATTATTAAGCCATTTAAATTAGACGACGTACGTGAAGCATTAGCCGATGTCGGTGTAGAAGGTATGACCGTCTCGGAAGTCAAAGGATTTGGCCGACAGAAAGGGCATACAGAGCTTTACCGTGGTGCTGAATATCAGGTTGATTTTTTACCTAAGGTGAAAATTGAAATTGCAACGCAAGCTCAGAATTTAGATGCCATTGTTGAAGCTATCAGCAATGCCGCACAAACCGGGAAAATCGGTGACGGCAAAATTTTTGTTTACGATCTTGAGCACGCGGTACGTATTCGTACCGGTGAAGTGGACACAGAAGCACTGTAGTTCACAACAATAAAAGAATTGATGAATTGGGTTATTAGGGGAAGACGACCATGGAATTATCAACAACAGTAATAGAATTACGTTATGCGTTAGACACATTTTTCTTTTTGCTGTCTGGCGCATTAGTGATGTGGATGGCGGCAGGTTTTGCGATGTTAGAAGCAGGCCTTGTACGTTCGAAAAACACCACTGAAATTTTAACTAAAAATATCTGTTTATACGCTATCGCTTGTACCATGTATCTACTGGTTGGTTACAACATTATGTACGTCGATAATAGTGCGGGTGGTTGGTTACCCTCGTTTGGAGCATTAATTGGTACGCAAGCTGAAGGCGCTGATCACTCTTTAGAATCTGACTTCTTTTTCCAAGTTGTCTTCGTTGCGACTGCGATGTCTGTTGTTTCTGGTGCGGTAGCTGAACGTATGAAGCTATGGTCATTCTTAATCTTTTCTGTAGTGCTAACAGCGGTTATCTATCCTGTAGAAGGTTACTGGACATGGGGTGGTGGTTTCCTATCAGAAGCAGGCTTTAGCGACTTTGCAGGTTCAGGTATTGTACATATGGCAGGAGCTGCAGCAGCACTAGCGGGTGTATTGTTACTGGGAGCACGTAAAGGTAAGTATGGTAAAAATGGCGAGATTTACCCAATTCCGGGTTCAAACATGCCACTTGCGACATTAGGTACATTTATTCTGTGGTTCGGTTGGTTTGGTTTCAACGGCGGTTCACAGTTAATGGTATCTGACTTTGAAAACGCAACGGCTGTTGGTCAAATTTTCCTAAATACGAATGCCGCAGCTGCCGCTGGTGCCATTGCAGCACTAGCAGTATGTAAAACAACATGGGGTAAAGCTGATTTAACTATGGTGTTAAACGGCGCGTTAGCCGGTCTTGTAGCTATCACGGCAGATCCATTATCGCCATCACCTGTTGCTGCGTTAATTATTGGTGTGGTTGCTGGTGCATTAGTTGTGTTTAGTATCATTGCGCTTGATAAAGTGAAGATTGATGATCCAGTAGGTGCGATTTCAGTACACGGTGTATGTGGTTTATTTGGTCTAATGGTCGTGCCATTTAGTAATGCTGATGCAAGCTTTATGACTCAGTTATTTGGTGCTGCGGTTATCTTCGGTTGGGTGTTTGCAGCAAGTTTAGCGGTATGGGGTGTACTAAAAGTCACGGTTGGTATTCGCGTAACAGAAGAGGAAGAACTGGAAGGTATGGATTCACATGATTGTGGTGTTGACGCCTACCCAGAATTTGTTAGCGTGAAATAAAATATAAGTAATTGATTAATTTATAGATAAAAACTCGCCACCTAGAAATGGGTGGCGAGTTTTATTTTTGATTGTAATAAATTGTAACTACTGGATTGCGAAGGTAAGTGTTTTACGTATAATGAATCTTATTGAGAAACGTTATCATTACATTTTGCATTTAAGGGAATAATCAATGAAAAAGCTTTTAGCTTCAGCAATCCTTATGGGTTTAGCCGCTCCTCAAGTTGCCACTGCGGCTGAAGAGGTTAATGTTTATTCATACCGCCAACCTTTCTTAGTTGAGCCTATGTTTAACGAATTCACAAAAGAAACTGGTATTAAAGTTAATGTGAAGTTTGCTAAAAAAGGTCTTGCTGAAAAGCTTGAGCAAGAAGGTGAATACAGCCCTGCTGATGTTGTCCTAACAACCGATATTAGCCGTTTGGTAGAGCTATCTGATAAGAAATTAGTTCAGCCAGTGGATAGCAAGCTGATTGATGGTAATGTTCCTGCACAGTTTCGTGATAACGAAGATGAGTGGTTTGCTCTAACATTGCGTACGCGAAACGTATATTCATCAAAAGATCGTGTAGGTAAGCTACCAGCGTCTTTTGATTATGCTGATTTAGCAAAGCCTGAGTGGAAAGGTAAAATTTGTACACGTTCAGGTAAGCACCCATACAATGTTTCACTCGTTTCATCGATGATTGCACATTACGGCGAAGCAGAAACGAAAACATGGTTAGAAGGTGTGAAAGCAAACCTTGCTCGTAAACCTCAAGGTAACGACCGCGGACAAGTTAAAGCGGTTAAAGAAGGCCTATGTGATTTAGCGATTGGTAACAGCTACTACCTAGGTAAGATGGTTAACGATGAAAACCAAAAACCATGGGCTGAAGCGGTTTATATTAATTTCCCAGGTCAAGAAGGTAATGGTACGCACGTTAACGTAAGTGGAATGGCAATGGCGAAATACGCGCCAAACCAAGCTAACGCACTTAAGTTAATGGAATTCTTAACGTCTGATAAAGCACAAGAAATGTACGCTGAAGTGAACTATGAATACCCAGTTAAAGAGGGTGTGAAGCGCTCAGAGCTTGTGGCATCTTGGGGTGATTTTAAAGCTGACGATGTATCACTAGACAAGATTGCACAGTACCACAATGCAGCAACAAAACTGCTGGATGAAGTGAAGTTTGATCTGTAATTAGTTACAAAATAAATGGGGTGCTAAGCCCCATTTTTGCATCATGCTTGGTAAATTTCACAATAAGTTGTGGTAGTTTCCTCTTCCCATCACTAGGGAATGTCGATACTTAATCTTGCCGTTTTTCTTATGGTTGAGATATTGGAAAATACTAAGTAGTAGTCAATGAAAGAAAAGTTTTTGTTCTGGAAAGCCGGTAGTTGGACCTTTGCTCTGCTACTGGTTTTTCCCATTCTGGCAATATTTTTTACTGCAATGGGTAATTCAGATGAGGTGTTTGGTCACCTAATGAATACGGTGATGCCTACCTATGCCTTTAATACTGTTGCTTTAGTTTTTGGCACTGTACTGTTATCTCTGTGCTTCGGTCTTCCTACTGCTTGGTTAATGGCAATGTGCCGCTTACCAACTGAAAAAACACTTCAATGGGCACTTGTTTTACCTTTAGCTATGCCCGGCTATATTGTTGGTTACCTCTATACTAATTGGTTTGACTACGCGGGCCCAATTCAGATTTTTTTACGTAGTATGTTCGGCTGGCAGCATGTTAGTGACTACTGGTTTCCTGATCTTCGCTCATTAGGCGGGGCATGTTTTGTTTTAGCGTTAGTACTGTATCCTTATATTTATCTTCTTGTTCGTGCTGCTTTTATGGAGCAAAGCGTCAGCTTATTGCAATCAGCACGTTTGCTTCGTTGCACACCCTGGGAAAGTTTCCGCCGCATTTCACTGCCGTTAGCACGTCCGGCTATTGCTGTTGGGGTGTCGCTTGTGGCGATGGAAGCATTAGGAGATTTTGGTACGGTTAGTTACTTTGCCGTTAATACACTAACGACAGCGGTTTATGATACGTGGCTAGGTTATTCTAATCTTTATGCTGCCGCGAAAATATCAGCCATCATGTTGCTTGTTATTTTCTTTTTGATCAGTTGTGAGCGTTTCAGTCGTCGTAAGCAAAAGATGTTTCAACATCAATGCGATAACGATGGGGATGTTAAGTACAACTTAAGAGGATGGAAAAAGTGGCTAGCACTCGTATGGTGTTGGGGGCTTGTTGGCTGTGCTTTTATTTTTCCTCTGCTACAACTGGGTTATTACGCTGTTGAGTATTTTAGCCAAAGTTGGACACCTGAATTTAAACAGTACAGCTTAAATAGCTTATTTGTCTCGATTACTGCTGCTGTTATAGCGGTAATGTTAGGGCTTTTGGTTAACTTTTATCGACGCCTTGATGGTAACGGTCTTAGCCAAATACCAATCCGTTTATCGTCATTAGGCTACGCAGTACCGGGTACTGTGTTGGCGATAGGGGTGATGATCCCACTAACCAGTGCTGATCATCTGGTTAATGATATTGCGATTAGCTTAGGGCTAGGTCGTCCGGGGTTAATTTTCTCAGGCTCGATATTCGCGATTATTTTTGCCTTTGTGGTCCGTTTTGCTGCCGTTGCGATTGGTAGCATTGAAACAAGTTTAACTAAAGTATCGCCATCATTAGATATGGCGTCGAAAACCATGGGTTATGCCTCAACGGCGATGTTGAGAAAAGTCCATTTGCCGTTAATACGTCGGGGTTGTTTAATTGCGGGGTTACTGGTGTTTATTGAGTCTATGAAAGAGCTCAATGCAGCCTTACTATTACGGCCATTTAATTTTGAAACCTTAGCGACTTACGTATTTAATTTTGCGTCAGATGAACAGCTAGAGCTAGCTGCATTACCGGCTATTTTGCTGGTGGTTGTGGGTTTAATTCCCTTGGTATTGGTTAACCGATCTTTGGAGCAAAAGAACTAATGAAACATGCATTATCTGTCAGCGGCTTAACCTGTAGTTACCATGGTCAGGCTGTGTTGCAAGACTTATCGTTAGCGGTTAACTCAGGTGAGATCGTTTGTCTGCTAGGCGCAAGTGGCTGTGGTAAGACAACGCTGTTAAAAGCGATTGCAGGATTGCTGCCTTTAGAACAAGGCTTAATGTCGATTAATGGGCGGACAATTGTTGATAAGCAGCAATGGGTACCACCAGAAAAACGTAATATTGGGATGATTTTCCAAGACTATGCCTTGTTCCCGCATTTAACCGTGGCGCAAAATATTGCCTTTGGTCTACGCCATTGGGATAAAGCCCGTACAGACGCCAAGATCCAAGAAATGTTAACCTTGGTGCATTTAACAGGGTTAGAGGATCGTTATCCACACCAATTATCAGGAGGACAACAGCAACGTGTCGCGATTGCTCGGGCACTGGCGTGTGAGCCTGATTTGATTTTGTTAGATGAGCCATTTTCTAACATAGATACACAAGTACGACATAGTTTGATTCGTGATATTCGAAAAATCTTTAAAGCGCAGGGAGTGACAGCGATCTTTGTTACCCATAGCCGTGAAGAAGCTTTCGCTTTTGCTGATAAAATGGCAGTAATGAATCATGGTGTGATTGAACAATTTGGTAGTGCTACAGAGTTGTATTATCAGCCAAGTAGTCGATTTGTTGCTGATTTCCTCGGTACCGGGTCTTACCTTCCAGCGACGGTAAAAAATCAAACGCGTTTGCTGACACCATTAGGTGAGTTAGCGTTAGCGTCTAATGAAACGTTACTTGATGAGACGTCTGTTGATTGGCTATTAAGGCCACAAAACTTGCGTGTCATGCTACAAAACGATGGTGATGGTGAAATTATCGAACAACAATTCATGGGAGATAGCTGTCGTTACACGGTTGATTTTTCAGGTTATAAATTGATTGTTAATTCAAATTTATTGATGAATGTTGGCGATCGTGTTGCAGTTGAAGTTGAGCCCCATTTACCAGTGGTGTTTGCGGTTGCGTAGCTGTTTGCAAAGAGATAGTTGAGCTCAATAATAATAAAGCCTGCATGATGCAGGCTTTATTATTTATGCACTTGAATTAGCGATTTAAAGCTAATGCTTCAAGGTAGATTTCAGCTTGTTCTTGGAGTGCAGTTTGATCTGGCAGTAAATTAGCTTGGATATAAATTACGTAACAAATACCGTGTAATAATTTCGCTAAATCATCGGCTTTTTGTGCGGTAGTAATTTCACCATTATCGATAGCTTGGGCAAACGCATCACGTACTTTATGAAGGTTATTACGGTTGGTTTCAACAAATTGTGGCCATACTTCATCACGTACCGAAGTACTCCATTCAAACCATACTTTAATCCAATCTTGTTGCTCTAAAACTGTATCGATAAGATTGTGACTTATACAGGTTAAACGTGCATGCAGTGTCTTGTTTTTATCACCCAAACATTCTTCTAGTAATGCACTAAACTCGTTTTCAACTTCAATGAGTACTTGTTCAACCAGTGACTCACGGGTTGGAAAGTAATTAAACACAGTTGCAACAGAAACGTTTGCCATTTCAGCGATATCAGCATGCCCTGCACGACCGATACCTCTTCTGGCAAAAACTTCTAATGAGTAATCAAGAAGTTGTTGTCTTCTCTTTTCAGGTGAAAGACGAGTACGGGTTTTTTTTGTAATCGTATCCATAATTAATAATCCCTAGCCTAAGAATAAAAACTGTTTATGCATCTGCTTTAATAAAGCTAGGTTACATAATAAACAACTGTTCGGCAAATATAACTAATCTAAAGTGTTTCGGATTATTGACACTATTGATTAAATAACCATTATTTCTGAGGAGTGGTACAATGCGATTCCTTTGAAATAAGTAGCCTGTGATGGCTAGTGCAGTCGCACAAGTGGAGAAGAAAATGAAACATACAATTGAAGTAATGATTTCTGAGCAGGAAGTTCAAGAACGTGTTAAAGAGCTAGGCAAGCAAATTACTGAGTGTTACAAAGATTCAAAAGATCTAGTGATGGTAGGTTTATTGCGTGGTTCTTTTGTGTTCATGGCAGATCTTGCACGTGCGATTGACTTGCCTCATGAAGTCGATTTTATGACTGCATCAAGCTACGGTAATACGATGGAAAGTAGTCGTGATGTGCGGATTTTGAAAGATCTTGATGATGACATCAAAGGCAAAGATGTACTGCTGGTAGAAGATATTATCGATACCGGTAATACATTACATAAAGTGTACGAGATCTTATCGCTGCGTGAACCTAACTCGATTCGTATCTGTACCTTACTTGATAAGCCAGAGCGTCGTGAAGTGGACGTGAAAGTTGATTGGCACGGTTTTGTTATTCCTGATGAATTCGTTGTGGGTGTCGGTATCGACTACGCACAAAAATACCGTCATTTACCTTTCATTGGTAAAGTGGTTCCGGAATAAAAAAAAAGCGACCTGATGGTCGCTTTTTTTATCATGATCGATTCTAAAGCTTAGTTAGTTTTTTCAGTAATATGATCATTGATAGACTGTTCTAACGGTGGCAGCAGTGAAGACATTGCCGATTGGTAGCCGACTTCAAGCGTTTCACGACTGGTTGAGGTAACACCAAGATCTTTAAGTACGCCATTGCTTGTACTATAGATCCAACCATGAATCTTCACTTCTTGTCCGCGTTCCCATGCTTGCTGCAAAATGGTTGAGTTACCCAAGTTATAGACTTGCGAGGCTACGTTAATTTCAGATAATTTATCATCCCACTCTTGGCGAGGAAGGGCACCTAAATCAGTACGGTGCTTTAAGTAAAGGTCGCGAATATGCAGTAGCCAGTTATTGATTAAACCTAGCTGTGGGTTTTCAATGGCAGCGGTAACGCCACCACAGCCATAGTGACCACAGATAATAATATGTTTTACCTTCAGTACATCAACAGCATACTGAACCACGGATAAACAGTTAAGATCGGTGTGGATCACTTGGTTGGCTACATTTCGGTGGACGAATAATTCACCAGAGACAAGTCCCGTTAAACGTTCTGCGGGAACACGACTGTCTGAACAACCGATCCAAAGGTATTGTGGATGTTGTCCTTTTGCCAGTTCGGTAAAGTAGTCAGGATCTTCATTTTTAATGTTCTCTGACCAAGATAGGTTGTTTGCGAAGAGCTGCTTAATATCTGCCATGATGATACCTTATATTGATATGTTCCTTACTATACACAAGCTTCGCTAATAGCAAATCGGATTAGTGATAGATAATTAATAATTCCTTTTAATTTTGTAACAGAAAGATTGCAATTTATGAACGCTTTAGAAATAAAAAATGTAAGAAAAACTTACAAAGGCGGTGTGGAAGCTTTAAAGAATATGAGCTTAACCGTTGATGAAGGGGATTTTTTTGCGTTATTAGGGCCTAATGGTGCGGGAAAATCGACCACTATTGGCATCATTAGCTCACTGGTGAATAAGACCTCGGGCTCGGTAAAAATCTTTGGTTATGATTTAGACTCTGAAAAAGTCGATGCGAAAAACCAGCTAGGGTTAGTGCCACAAGAATTTAATTTCAATCCTTTTGAAACGGTTGAGCAAATCGTGATTAACCAAGCAGGTTATTACGGTGTAGAGCGATCGCTTGCTAAAGAGCGTGCTAAGAAATATTTATCACAGCTTGATTTATGGGGTAAGCGCAGTGAGCGTGCGCGTAATTTATCCGGTGGGATGAAGCGTCGATTAATGATCGCTCGTGCATTAATGCATGAACCTAAGTTGCTGATTTTAGATGAGCCAACCGCGGGTGTCGATATTGAATTACGCCGATCTATGTGGACGTTTTTACGTAAAATAAACCAAGAAGGGGTGACGATTATTCTTACCACTCACTACTTGGAAGAAGCCGAAATGCTGTGTCGTAATATCGGTATTATTAATCATGGTGAATTGATTGAGCATACCTCAATGAAACACTTATTGGGAAAGCTTGAATTAGAAACGTTTATTTTAGATATCAACCCGCAACAGACGCCACCAAACCTGATTGGCTTCAATAGCCTATTGGTTGATAGTGCGACGTTGGAAATTGAACTGAAAAAAGGCGAAAGTTTAAATCCTGTATTTAGTCAATTAACAGAGCAAGGGATTGAGGTTAAATCGATGCGCAATAAGAGTAACCGTTTAGAGGAATTGTTTGTCACTTTGGTACACCAAGCACAGAATAATAAAGGGGTTGAGGCGTGAAGAAACAATATTGGATCGCTTTTAAAAGCTTAATTGCCAAAGAAATCCATCGATTTACACGTATTTGGGTGCAAACGTTAGTCCCACCTGCCATTACCATGACCTTGTATTTCATTATTTTTGGTAACTTAATTGGTAGCCGAATAGGTGATATGGAAGGGTTTAGTTATATGGCCTATATCGTTCCAGGTTTGATCATGATGTCAGTGATCACTAATTCTTATTCTAATGTAGCGTCTTCTTTTTTTAGTGCTAAATTTCAGCACAACATTGAAGAGTTATTGGTTGCGCCAGTTCCTAACTACATCATTATTGCCGGTTATGTCGGTGGTGGTGTACTACGTGGTTTAGCCGTAGGGACATTAGTTACGATTGTATCATTGTTGTTTGTAAAGCTTCACATTGCACATATTGGTGTGATTGTAGCCACCGTGGTAATGACATCTATCGTGTTCTCATTAGGCGGTTTAATTAATGCGGTATTTGCCCGCACGTTTGATGATATCAGTATTATTCCAACGTTCGTGCTAACGCCGTTGACCTATCTTGGTGGGGTGTTTTACTCGATCAATCTACTGCCTGAATTTTGGCAAGGTGTATCGAAGATCAACCCAATCGTTTATATGGTGAATGCCTTCCGTTACGGCTTTCTTGGCGTCTCTGATGTGGGAATTGGTACATCGTTTGCTGTATTGAGTGTTTTTGTTATTGCGTTGTATAGCGTGGCATACTATCTAATATCACGCGGTATTGGATTACGTTCATAACGTGATATTTGAGATAAAAAAATACCGCTTAATGAGCGGTATTTTTTTATTAATCGTTATTACTAACGTTTATTCAGCGACATCTTCATCTGATGTTTGAGTCGGTCCCAAGTCAACAACTTGGTTATCAATCAGGCGGACTTTACCTAATTGAGATGACATCAAGATCACTGCTTGCTGAGTTCCTTCGGTTACAGGCAGTAAGGTGACTGCATCACGAATGAAACATTTATCAGGCTGTAAACCTGCCGCACGTAATTGATCATTGGCATCGATTACAAGCTCGTCATAGTCAGTGCGACCACCACGCATTTGGCTACTGACCCAACGCATAGTACGGGCAAGTACTGGCGCTCGTTGACGTTCATCAACGGTTAGTTTGCCATTGCGCGAGCTCATGGCTAAACCGTCCATTTCACGTACTGTAGGTACACCAACAATTTTGATATCAAGCTCAAGGTCGATAACCATTTGACGAATAAGTGCCAATTGTTGGAAGTCTTTTTCACCAAAGCAGGCTACATCTGGCTGAACAATATTAAAAAGTTTATTAACTATGGTTGCTACACCACGAAAATGACCAGGACGTAATTCGCCTTCTAAGATGCTAGATAGGACTGGCACTTCAACAAATGTTTGATTGTCTAAGCCGGCAGGGTACATCACCTCTGGCGTTGGTGTGAATACCACATCAACCATATTTTGTTGACTTAGTTTTGCAATATCTTGCTCTAACGTACGTGGGTACGTTTGTAGATCTTCTGCCTTATCAAACTGCATTGGATTAACAAAGATACTAGCAACAACAACATCGGCATGTTTACGTGCTTTACGCATTAGCGTTAAGTGACCTTCATGCAAATTACCCATTGTTGGAACAAAAGCGATACGGCGACCCTCACGGCGCCAGGTACGAATTTGCTCTCTTAGTGGGGCAATCTCGGCGAATGTTTGCATCTTTTATTCCTTATTCAAAGGTATGTTGAGAGCCTGGAAATTCACCTGTCTCAACATCTTTAATATATTTAGTGACAGCCGCACGCATGTCGCCAGTTTCTGCGAGGAAGTTTTTCGAGAACTTCGGCATATAATTGGCAGAAATACCGAACATATCGTGCATAACTAGAATTTGACCATCGGTACTGTTACCTGCACCAATACCAATCACAGGGATCTCTACTGCTTTGGTAATGCGCTCAGCAAGGCTAGCTGGTACACATTCAAGAACAATGATCTGTGCGCCTGCATTTTTTAATAGGATAGCGTCTTTAACCATTTCATCGGCTTTGTCGAGATCACGGCCTTGTACTTTGTATCCACCAAAAATATTGACTGATTGTGGTGTTAAACCGAGGTGAGCACAAACAGGGACGGCACGTTCAGCTAGCATAGAAATGGTATCTGCTAACCATGCACCACCTTCTAGTTTGACCATATTAGCGCCAGCACGCATTAGCTTTGCTGCATTTTCACAAGCTTGTTCTGGCGTTGCATAACTCATAAATGGCATATCAGCCATCAGTAATGCATTGGGGCTACCCGCACGAACACTACGCGTGTGGTAAGCGATTTCTTCTACAGTAACAGGAAGCGTATCTTCACGGCCTTGTAAAACCATGCCAAGAGAATCACCAACCAGTAATACTGGCATTTCCTGCTGCTCAAATAATTGAGCAAAACTTGCATCGTATGCAGTGACTGATGCGAACTTACGACCTTCTTGCTTCCATTTCATGAGATCGTTGATAGTAATTTTCTTCATAGCTTTTCCTCGCCCTGATAGATTTTTATTTTTGCCAGATAGCTAAGCCATTTAGGTCTACCTGATCCAATAGAGTGGATAAAGGGGTGTTGTCAGGTAGGGTTAACTTAGGGCTTATCTCAGCTAACGGGTAGAGTACAAATTCTCGTACTTTCATACCGTAATGTGGAACGGTTAAACGTTCACAGTGGTGCATGAGATCACCGTATAACAGAATGTCGAGATCCAAGGTTCTTGGCCCCCAACGTTCATTTTTACGTACTCGACCATGTTCAAGTTCAATGGCTTGGGTTTGATCAAGTAATGCGAGCGGCGCTAAATCGGTATCGATTGCTACCACGGCATTGATATAATCGGGTTGGTTCTGCGGTCCCATCGGTGTACTGCTATATAGGGATGAGACAGCAATGACCGTCATATCGGGATGTGCGTGTAACGCATCAATGGCGCTATTAGCTTGGGCGATAGGATCGCCCAAGTTACTGCCTATTGCGATATAAGCTCGGATCATGATGATTTCGGCTGTGGCTTTTTACGGCGTTGCTGCGGACGGCGACGACGTGGGCGACGACTGCCACTTTCATTCAGGTTTAACACCATTTTACTGCGTTGGTTGCGATCCACGTTTTGGAATTCACTCCACCATTGCGCTAACTCTTTAACATCATGACCTTCAAATAGGGCACGCATTTCTAAGAAGTCGTAAGCGGCACGGAATTTAGGGTGTTCCATGGTTTTAAACGCACGCTTGCCACTGCGACGAGCAAAACGTAATTGCTGTTGCCAAATATCGCGAACTGTCGTGGTATGGCGGCGTGGGATCGCAATCGTACGAACTTGATCATCAAGAATATCGTTACTAGCCATCATAAAGGCGTCGTAGAACGATAAACCACTGGCAAAAGACACTTCTTCTGCTCGGATCATCATTGGATACCAGAGCATTGCCGCATAGATAAAGGCAGGGTTTACGCGTTTATCTTCTGCAATACGCTTATCGGTAGATGCCAAGATGTGCTCAATCATCTTCTCTGTTTGGCTGCTATTATCTTCAGTAAAGTGCTCGGCCAAAATAGGGAAAAGTTGTTGGAACAGGTTGTATTCGCGTAGCATACGGTAGGTTTCTAAACCTTGCCCTGATTGCAGCAGTTTGAGGCTTTCTTCGAACAAACGTGCCGATGGAATATCTAGCATGAGTGGCGCAAGATCTTTGATCGGTGCTGCCGTTGCAGGATCTATTTCCATGTCTAGTTTCACCGCGAAACGTACTGCGCGTAGCATACGTACAGGATCTTCACGGTAACGGGTTTCAGGATCACCCATTAAGCGAACAATACGATTGTTAAGATCGTGAACACCGTTGGCGTAATCGGTCACCGTAAAATCTTTCACACTGTAATAAAGTGCGTTGATGGTGAAATCACGACGCTCTGCATCTTCTTCGATCGTGCCGTAGACGTTGTCACGAAGTAACATACCTTCTTGGCTACGCGACGAGATTTGCGGTTTTTGTTTGCTATCTTTTGGTGTCGTCGTTTGTACTGGCGCGTCGGAATGGTGTCCGCGGAATGTTGCCACTTCAATAATGTCACGACCAAATAGGATATGGGCAAGACGAAAACGACGACCAATTAAGCGACAGTTACGAAATAGCTTTTTAATGTCTTCTGGTGTTGCATTGGTTGCAATATCGAAGTCTTTAGGTTGTTTGTCTAGTAGTAAATCACGTACGCCGCCACCTACTAAGTAAGCGTCGTAACCGGCTTTGTTTAGACGATATAGTACTTTCAGCGCATTTTCGCTGATATCTTTACGTGAAATGCTGTGCTCTTGGCGTTGGTAAACTTGCAAAGTTTGTTCCTCTGGAACGCGAGTACTACTGTCGCGATTCAATACTTTACGGCAAAAGCTGGCTACTCGATTAAAGATAATACACCCCATTATGTGCATCTGGTTCAACAAACAGCCGTATATAATATATCACGGCAGACTATTTTAGAATGCTAGTGTGATAGCGGTGGTTTTTGGTAGCTTATCGAGCTGCCAATGTTCAACGCCCCACAATAAAATTTCTTCTACAGTTAGTTCAGCAAGTTCTGCTGGCGGCGCAAGGCCTAAAAACTGTAGCGCTGCAACTAAAGCCGGGCGAGGATTGTTTTTATCAATCGCTGGCGCATGGTTTTGTTTTGACAATTTATTGCCATTTTCCGTTACAGCGAGCGGTAAGTGTAAATAGCTTACAGGGGCATGACCAAGTTGTTGGTATAAGCCGATTTGACGTCCCGTAGGTTCAATTAAATCAGCACCACGAACAACTTCAGTGATCCCTTGTTCGATATCATCAAGCACAACCGCAAGATTATAAGCAAATAACCCGTCTCGACGTCGAATGATAAAATCCTCTCCCGCAACAGTCGTTGGTAGGGCGATTTGACCATGTAATTGATCATCGAAAAGAGTGATAGGTTTGTCCACTTTTAAACGAACAGCACTGTCTTTAGGCTGTTGATTGAGGTTACGACAGGTACCTGGGTAAAAACCGCCAGCTTCTTTGATTGCTTTACGACTACATTGACAATAATAAGCATCGCCTTGGGCTAACCATTGGTCGATTTGACTTTGGTATGCATCATGACGTTGGCTTTGATACATAATTCCACCGTCCCACGTAAAGCCATAAGCTTCAAGAGTACGAAGAATATCATCTGCAGCACCTGGCATTTCTCGTGGTGGGTCGAGATCTTCCATTCTGACAATCCAGCGCCCTTGGTGTGACTTGGCTTGCAAGTAGCTACCGAGTGCGGCTATCAATGATCCGAAATGAAGTGGCCCTGATGGTGATGGCGCAAAGCGTCCTATATATTGTGTCGTCTGTGTCATAAATTATGAACAATAAAGCAGCCTAGACCTGATTAGGTGACTAGGCTCGGCGTTAAAATATGTTGACCAGAGCTAGGGGATACTGCTGCAAGGCAACCCTCCAAACTGAATAAGATTCTTTACGCAGAACCTTATTCAGTTTGGTGCGAGCTAATCTTAAGCTCAATTGAGCGTGATTAGAGCGCAAGCAATGATCAACATGGATAAGTCGCGCTAATAATAGCGCGACACAAATTAAATCGCACGCTAGTGTAAACGAAAGAGGGAGCTTTCGCTCCCTCTAAAATTAGGCATTAACGCAGGCGACGTAATTAGCCAGCCATTTGCTTTTCTTTGATTTCTGCAAGTGTCTTACAGTCAATGCAAAGTTCTGCTGTTGGGCGAGCTTCTAAACGACGAATACCGATCTCGATACCGCAAGAGTCACAGAAGCCGAAATCATCTTCTTCAATGCGCTTTAGGGTTTTTTCGATTTTTTTAATCAGTTTACGTTCACGGTCACGGTTACGTAATTCAAGGCTGAATTCTTCTTCCTGAGCTGCACGATCGACAGGATCTGGGAAGTTAGCGGCCTCGTCTTGCATATGGTTTACTGTACGATCAACTTCTTCACGAAGCTGATTACGCCATGCTGAAAGAATCTTATGGAAGTGATCGCGTTGAGCTTCACCCATATACTCTTCACCAGCTTTTTCCTGGTAAGGTTCAACCCCAGCAATAGCCAGGATGCCTAGTGATTTTTTAACGTTGCTCTCTGGCATATAGCATCTCCTAATGTACCTAATAACCGTCACTGGTTAATTTTGGGCGGTATCTATAGCAGAAAGGGTTGGCTGTGGCAATTAATGTCTTTCTTCAATTCTATACCAATGTGAAGAAACCATCATTTTTTAGTTTGAATGACGAAATTCTATACAATTAGTCAGCTTGATTTGCTCTTTATTGAGCTCTGCTTTGTAGCAAAGAACCTCAACACCAGCCTTCACTGCTTGCGTTAATAGCTGAGCGTATATTGGATCAATATGATCAGCTACTGATACGTTATCAATTCCCGAATGTAATACTGCAAATAAAAGCACCGCTCTGTTGCCTTGATCGACCATCTCCATTAACTCTCTAAGGTGTTTTTGGCCTCGAGTGGTTACGGCATCAGGAAAATAACCTTGTCTATCTTTCCCTAATAAGGTGACGCTTTTTACTTCAATATAGCAGGGTGGTCGACTTTCTGACTCAAGTAATAAATCAATGCGACTATTTTCAGTGCCATATTTAACTTCAGCTCGCAGTGATGTGTAACCTGTTAGTTCATCAATTACGTCATTTTTAATGGCTTCTTCCACTAATCGATTGGCTTGAGCTGTGTTTACACAAATCCAATCATTACTCAGTGTTTGAGTGAGCTCCCAACTATTGGGGTATTTACGTTTTGGATTATCAGAGGTGGAATACCAAACGGTACTGCCAGGCTCGGCACAACCGGTCATGGCACCTGTATTAGCGCAATGGATAGTGCGAATGTCATTATTATCAAGTTCAATATCGGCTAAAAAACGCTTATAACGTTTGATCAGTTTGGCCGCTTGTAAAGGTTGCGCAAATTTCATAGTTCTCTCAGTGGCTGATTATTGTTTTTCGTTGTAGGTTACCTTTTCGCTACAATGGCAATTAAAGGCATGGCATTAGCCGATAAATTCGATCATGACATAAGGTACTCAGCTTGTCACAACTCCCAATAGTAGACGTATTACCCAATTTATTATCAGCACTGACATCTTCATCTCAACTGATTTTAAAAGCGCCACCGGGGGCAGGTAAGTCGACATTTCTACCGCTTTCATTATTACAACAAAATATGTTTACCGGACGTATCGTAATGTTAGAGCCAAGACGATTAGCTGCAAGAAATATTGCGGGATATTTAGCTCGTCAGTTAGGTGAGAAAGTTGGGGAAACGGTCGGCTTACGTGTACGAGGTGAAACCAAAGTCAGTGCAAAGACCAAGCTTGAGATTGTCACCGAGGGTGTGATGACACGGATGCTGCAACAGGATCCTGAGCTGACTGGCATTGATTTACTGATCTTCGATGAATTTCATGAGCGTTCTATTCACGCCGATACCGCATTAGCGTTAGCACTCGAAGTACAGCAAGCGCTTCGCGATGATTTAAAGATTCTGGTGATGTCAGCAACCTTATCTCAGCAAGCATTGATAGCGCTATTGCCTGAGGCAAGTTATATCGAATCACAAGGACGCTGCTTCCCTGTTGAATATCGCTACGCTGGGCAAACTGAACCTAGAGATCTTATTGAAAAAATGGCACAAGCAATATGCCAATTACTCAACACTGAACCAGGATCTATGCTGGTATTTTTACCGGGTGTCGGCGAAATTAAACGGTTAGAGCAAGCGTTACAGGATCGTGTCGACAATAAAACTATGATTTGTCCGCTCTATGGTCAATTGAGTATTGAACAGCAGCAACAAGCGATCAGTACGCCAATCAATGGGCAACGTAAAGTGGTGTTGGCGACGAATATTGCTGAAACCAGTTTAACCATTGAAGGTATTCGATTAGTGGTTGATAGCGGGTTAGAGCGTATCGCACAGTGGGATCCAAAATCAGGTATTAGCCGCTTACAGCAAGTACGTATTGCACAATCATCGGCAGAGCAACGAGCAGGACGAGCTGGACGTTTATCGGCGGGTATTTGTCTGCGAATGTACAGTGAAGAGCAACTAAAGCGTCAACCAGCAACCCCGCAGCCTGAAATTTTACGTAGCGATTTAACCTCATTGGCAATGGAATTAGTGCAGTGGGGTTGTCACGATCCCGCTGAATTACAATGGCTTGATATTCCTCCCGCAATCGCATTGCAACAATCTCGTGAATTATTGGTGCAACTTGGCGCCATAGATACGCGAGGTCAACAAACTGAGCGAGGAAAACTGATCCAAGGTTTAGGTGCCGACCCTCGTCATGCCGCGATTCTAGCCTTTGCCCTTGAACGCTACCGAGCGCAACAGGATGAAACTATATTGTCGACAGCAGCCATGCTTGTGGCGTTATTAGAAGATCCGCCGCGAGGGATGGACAATCCGGATCTCGGTTTTCAATTACATTTATTGGAAAGTCAAAAGCTTGTCAAATCGGGGCATTATTGCCAGCGGGCGAAACAAACCCGACAAAAACTTTATCAACACCTTGATGACAAACCTAAGAGCACGTCATTAATAGTGAATAACCTATGGTTAGGTGCATTGTTAGCAGCAGGTTTTCCTGATCGTATTGCGATGACACGTAACTATGATGGACGTTATCAGTTGGCAAACGGCCAAGGTGTGATACTCGATGTTGATCAAAATTTAGCATCTGAACATACCTTGGTGGTGGCGGATGTGGTGAAAACACGGCAAGGTGACAGTCGAGTATTTTCTGCTGTGTCTGCTGATTTAGCCCAATTACAACTGATGCACCCTCAGTTATTTACCAAGAAAGACTGGCTGGATTGGGATGATAAAAAAGGGCGCTTAAGTGCTGAGCATCGGATCTATTGTGGCAAACTCATCGTTAGTCGAGATATTGCTGCCGATCCTGATCCCGCGCTTACCAGTGAAGCGTTGGTTAATGCAATAAAACGCAAAGGGTTATCGGTATTAACGTGGACAGATAAAGCCTCTTCATTGCTGACACGTGCACGTTGTGCTGCTCGCTGGTTACCTGAACTTGAGCTTCCTGCATTAGGTGAAACAGATTTACTTGAAGCGGCTGATCGTTGGTTACTGCCTTATATGAATGGGATCAAAACCATGAAAGGTGTCGCTAAGTTAGATGTAGTTAGCGCATTAGAAGCGTATTTAGGTTGGGATAAAAAGCAACAAGTCGATTTGCTACTGCCTACGCATTATCAAGTACCAACAGGGACGACGATAAAGATCCGATATCATGAGCAACAGCAACCCGTGCTTGCGGTGAAGTTACAAGAAATGTTTGGTGAAAAAGTGTCGCCTTGTATTGCTAATGGCAAAGTGGCATTGGTATTGGAATTATTGTCTCCCGCACAAAGGCCACTGCAAATTACCCAAGACTTAGCTGCTTTTTGGCAGGGCTCTTATAAGGAAGTACAAAAGGAAATGAAAGGTCGATACCCTAAACACCCATGGCCGGACGATCCTGCTAATCATGTACCTACCCGTAAAACCAAAAAGTATATCTAGCAATAGACCTGTATATATAATCAGGTATAGTGTTCATTATTAGCCATAATCACGTTTTTAGGAGCAATGGTTGTTGCTCCTATTTTAAGATAGGAATGACCTTAGTTGATGCATTATGATTAAGTTGCCTCTTCATTTTCAGTCAAGAAAGCATGTTGCACCGCCCAAAGACAGTGGTGGAAAAAAGCCGACGACACCACGAAAGAAAACCCCAGTAAAACCTACAGCAAAAAAGCCCACTAAACGTACTCCTGCTGCGAGTGCGACTAAAAAGGCGCCGGCTAAAAGAACAGCCAAGAAAAAAACAAAAAAATCGGTTAAAACAGATCGTCCCTGGTTACGTAAACTGGGTTGGCTGAGCTTTAAAATCGGCTTAGTGGTTGTTGCCGCAATGCTGGTGATAGGGATTTACCTTGATACGATTGTACGTAATAAAATGGATGGTCAAATATGGGATTTACCGTCTGTTGTGTATGGTCGAGTATTAACACTTCGCCCAGATCAACATATCAGTATTATGGATGTGCGCCGTGAATTGGATTTATTGAAATACCACAAAGTGCACACGCCAACCCGTATTGGGGAATACTCTGCTTCATCAACTCGCATTGAATTGATCCGACGTCCGTTTGATTTTCCTGAAGGAGCTGAGAAAAAACAGCATGTGTTACTGACGTTTTCGGGCACTACGTTAACAAGTATTAAAGATCTCATCACCAAGCGCTCGTTAGGCTATTTCAACATTGAACCTAAAATGTTAGGCATGTTGGGCCTTTCAGGCAATGAGCAGCGTATTTTTATGAAGCGCGATGAGTTTCCACCACTCTTAATTGATGCATTGCTCGCAACAGAAGATAGAGATTTCTATCAGCATGATGGTGTATCACCATTGGCGATCATTCGTGCCATGTTCGTGAACTTACGTGCAGGTCGAACGGTACAAGGAGGCAGTACCTTAACTCAGCAGCTCGCGAAGAACTTATTTCTAAGTCGTGAACGTAGCCTATGGCGTAAAGTTCGTGAGGCCTATATTGCAGTTATTATTGATTATCGCTATAGCAAAGATCGGATATTAGAAGCTTACCTTAACGAGATCTATCTTGGTCAAAATGGCGGTAAAGAAGTTCATGGTTTCCCATTAGCAGCAAGATTGTATTTTGGTCGTCCATTAGAAGAGCTCACATCAGCACAGTTAGCCATGCTGGTGGGCATGGTGAAAGGGCCTTCTCAGTTTAACCCTTGGCGACATCCTGAACGTACGCTAGAACGCCGTGATTTAGTCCTCAGCCTATTGTTGAAAAATAATACCCTTACAGGTGCTGAATATGAAGTGGCAGCCTCTAGCCCATTAGGGGTGCAAAAAACACCGAAGATCGCGAGTCGACAGCCTGCTTATTTCCAGCAGCTACAACGTGAATTAGAGCGTGATGTCGGTGATATTTACAAGTCAGGTAAAGGGCTACGTATCTTTAGTACCTTAGACCCATTATCACAGCAATCAGCAGAGCAAAGTGTTGCCGCAATGGTGCCAAAGCTGAATAAAAAAGCAGGGCTTAAAGTCGAAACAGCAATGGTGGTTGTTGATCGCCTAAGCGGAGAAGTACGTGCTATTGTCGGTGGTAGTCGCCCAGGTTATGCAGGCTTTAACCGTGCGTTAGATGCGAGCCGTCAAATAGGTTCATTAGCCAAGCCTGCGGTGTATTTAACGGCATTGAGCGAGCCTAATAAGTTCAATCTAGCAACCAGCCTGGATGATAAGTCGATTGTATTACGTGGTAGCAAAGGTACTACATGGCGTCCACGAAATTACGATCGTAAGTTTAGAGGGCAAGTACCACTTTATTATGCGTTAGCGAACTCATTGAATGTACCTACCGTTAATCTGGGTTTAAAAGTTGGGCTGGGAAGTGTGATTAATACTATGAGCAAACTTGGTGTCGATCGCGATGAAATTCCTAAACTGCCATCAATTCTGCTAGGTTCATTTACCTTATCACCTTATGAGGTGGCACAAATGTTCCAGACCATCACAAGTGGTGGTCGCAGAGCAGATTTAACGGCATTGCGCGCGGTTGTTGATCAGAAAGGTAGGATTCTTTATCAAAACTACCCTAAAGCCTCTCAAGTGGTGCCAGAGCAGGCAGCATGGCTAACAACCTATGATATGAAGCGAGTCGTGAGTCAAGGTACCGCACGTTACTTACAGAGTAAATTTAGTGCCGCGAAATTGGCAGGTAAAACGGGGACCACGGATAAAAACCGTGATAGCTGGTTTGCAGGTGCTGATGGGCATGAAGTGGCGGTAGTATGGGTTGGACGTGATGACAATACGCCAGTGCGTTTAACGGGCTCTAGCGGTGCATTAAGAATTTATGCTGATTACTTAACCCGTCGTAAGCCAGCGCCATTAACGCTGCCATGGCCTAAGCAGATCACCACCATGAAGTATGATAAGCAAGCCAATGGCACATTAATACCAAACTGTAACGGAAGTGTCTCCTTGCCGGTTTGGGATAAAAATGGGCAATTAAAAGCGCAGTGTTCAAGCAATAAACCTGCCGCTTGGATCACTAATATGTTCACTGGTGGTTAACCGCGTGTATTCATCATTATAGGTAAAGCCTCGCTCATGTAGCGGGGCTTTTTTTGTCTCAAAGGGGGATGTGATTAGAAAGAGGAGATTTTCTCAAGACGAAAAAAAACCTCATCAAAGATGAGGCTTCAAAAGATGGTGCCGACTACCGGAGTCGAACTGGTGACCTACTGATTACAAGTCAGTTGCTCTACCTACTGAGCTAAGTCGGCACGTTTTGTTCTTTTTGTCATAACGTCAATAACGTTACTTTTTAATATGGTGCCTCGAGGCGGAATCGAACCACCGACACGAGGATTTTCAATCCTCTGCTCTACCGACTGAGCTATCGAGGCAAATACAGCAATTACATTGCTATTTTTGCATTTCTTACGTGAGTAAGAGAATAAATGGTGCCGACTACCGGAGTCGAACTGGTGACCTACTGATTACAAGTCAGTTGCTCTACCTACTGAGCTAAGTCGGCACACTTTATTTTGGCTCCTCTTGCTGGACTTGAACCAGCGACATACGGATTAACAGTCCGCCGTTCTACCAACTGAACTAAAGAGGAATTGTCTCTTTTATCTGACTTGACGTATCAAGCGAGATGAATATGGTGCCTCGAGGCGGAATCGAACCACCGACACGAGGATTTTCAATCCTCTGCTCTACCGACTGAGCTATCGAGGCAAACACAGCAATTACATTGCTATTTTTGCATTTCTTACATGAGTAAGAGAATAAATGGTGCCGACTACCGGAGTCGAACTGGTGACCTACTGATTACAAGTCAGTTGCTCTACCTACTGAGCTAAGTCGGCACACTATATTCTTTTAATTTCCCCGCTCTGTTGAGCCAAGAAATAAATAGTGGCTCCTCCTGCTGGACTTGAACCAGCGACATACGGATTAACAGTCCGCCGTTCTACCGACTGAACTAAGGAGGAACAGATTGTGGTTGCTTTGCACCATACTTCGAAAGGGAAGCATGGTGCCTCGAGGCGGAATCGAACCACCGACACGAGGATTTTCAATCCTCTGCTCTACCGACTGAGCTATCGAGGCAACGGAGCGCATTAAAAAGGTTTTCGGTCTTTGCGTCAATGCTTTTTTTCTAAATAATTATCAACCTTGTCTTTTTTGTTCCGTTTGTTTGAAAAGTAAGCTTTTATTGGGGGCTGATACCTGTTTGAACATTAGTTTGTGAAGCAAGCAACAGAAATAATTAAAGATTATTTTGTGAAATATCGAAAGAAAAGGAGTCATTATTAAGTCTTTAACTGAAAAGATCGCATTGCTGGTAAGGCGATTAAAAAAGATCGTGGAGTAGTGATTTTGAGAGGAATTATTTTATCTAAAAATAGTATTGGAGAAGGGAGGATGAGAAAAGTTAACAAATTTAAGACGAAAAAAAACCTTGTCTTGCGACAAGGTTTCTTAACTGGCTCCTCCTGCTGGACTTGAACCAGCGACATACGGATTAACAGTCCGCCGTTCTACCAACTGAACTAAGGAGGAATTATCTTTTTTATCTTACCTGACGTATCAAGTGAGATGAATATGGTGCCTCGAGGCGGAATCGAACCACCGACACGAGGATTTTCAATCCTCTGCTCTACCGACTGAGCTATCGAGGCAAACACAGCAATTAAATTGCTATTTTTGCATTTCTTACGTGAGTAAGAGAATAAATGGTGCCGACTACCGGAGTCGAACTGGTGACCTACTGATTACAAGTCAGTTGCTCTACCTACTGAGCTAAGTCGGCACACTATATTCTTTTAATTTCCCCGCTCTGTTGAGCCAAGAAATAAATAGTGGCTCCTCTTGCTGGACTTGAACCAGCGACATACGGATTAACAGTCCGCCGTTCTACCAACTGAACTAAAGAGGAATTGTCTCTTTTATCTGACTTGACGTATCAAGCGAGATGAATATGGTGCCTCGAGGCGGAATCGAACCACCGACACGAGGATTTTCAATCCTCTGCTCTACCGACTGAGCTATCGAGGCAAACACAGCAATTAAATTGCTATTTTTGCATTTCTTACGTGAGTAAGAGAATAAATGGTGCCGACTACCGGAGTCGAACTGGTGACCTACTGATTACAAGTCAGTTGCTCTACCTACTGAGCTAAGTCGGCACACTATATTCTTTTAATTTCCCCGCTCTGTTGAGCCAAGAAATAAATAGTGGCTCCTCCTGCTGGACTTGAACCAGCGACATACGGATTAACAGTCCGCCGTTCTACCGACTGAACTAAGGAGGAACAGATTGTGGTTGCTTTGCACCATACTTCGAAAGAGAAGTAATGGTGCCTCGAGGCGGAATCGAACCACCGACACGAGGATTTTCAATCCTCTGCTCTACCGACTGAGCTATCGAGGCAACGGAGCGCTATTAAAAGGGTTTTCAGCCTTTTCGTCAACACTTTTTTTCATAAAAAAAGATAAACAGTGTCGTTTGTTGGCTTTTTGTTCGTTGTGGTGTGATTTTGATATTCATTATTGAGATTTCATCAAGTTAAGCAAATTAAGAGATGAAATCTCAATTATAAATTTTATTTTTCTGGCGGCGTGTAACCGTCGATAATCACATCTTGACCTTCAAACAAAAACTTCACCATTTCAGTTTCTAATAACTGGCGATGTTCAGGGTTCATCATGTTGAGCTTTTTTTCGTTGATCAACATGGTTTGCTTACCTTGCCATTCAGCCCATGCTTGCTTAGAAATATTATCAAAAATACGTTGGCCTAGTTCACCAGGGTAAAGTTGAAAGTCTAAACCTTCAGCGTCTTGTTGTAGTCGAGTACAAAAAACAGTACGACTCATGAAATATTCCTTACTGTAACTCGCTGATATACAGGCTCAGCGAAAATGAGTGATTAGTTGATAGTTATACCAGAGTCAGTGACTGGCATCTAGCATCACTGAGCGGAAATAAAAGCGGTAAAAACCGTCTTATTTTTGATGGTTTAACGAGTATGCCAAACTGTCCAAAATTTTCTGTACTGGTGCTGCTAATCCGATTTTTGGTGGATTATTAAGATCATACCATTGACCTGAAGCTTCATTGATTTCTGTAGGTTGTGATTTAAGTTCGTATAAAATCGGCACGATATCAAGATGATAATGGCTAAACGTATGACGAAAAGCAGTTAATTGACTTTGCTGTTCGATAAGTGACAGTTGTTGACCTAATTGCTTGTCCAATAGCGACGTTAAATCAGCATTGTCATGTTGAGGGAAGCACCAAAGACCACCCCAAATGCCGACCTGTGGGCGTTGTTCTAACCAAACTTTATCGTCGCATTGTAAAATAGCGAACCATGTTTGTTTTTCAGGCAAGGTTTTTTTGGGTTTTTTACCCGGAAAATCGGTTTGTCGTAATTCTTTGAGTGCAATGCATTGTGTGCTTACGGGACATAATTCACATTTAGGTTTACTACGGGTACAAATCATTGCTCCCATATCCATCATGGCTTGGTTATAGCGCTCAACGCCCTTTTCGGGCGTATTTGTTTCTGCTATTTGCCATAACGTGTTTTCAACGGTTTTCTTACCTGGCCAGCCTTCAATCGCGTAACAACGGGCAAGCGTACGTTTCACATTGCCATCTAAAATAGGGTGATGTTGAGCGAGTGAGAGTGACAGAACAGCACCAGCCGTTGAACGACCAATGCCCGGTAATGCTTGGACTTGATCGATATCTGTTGGGAAAATGCCGTTATGTTCACTAACAATTAACTGCGCTGCTTTATGGAGGTTACGTGCGCGAGCGTAATAGCCGAGCCCTGTCCATAAGTGTAAGACCTCATCTTGCTCGGCAGCCGCTAAGTCTTGCACGGTAGGGAAGCGCTCCATAAAACGTTCAAAGTAAGGGATCACGGTTGCTACTTGGGTTTGTTGTAGCATGATCTCTGAAAGCCATACTTTATATGGGGTTTTGTTTTGTTGCCAAGGTAGAGTTTTGCGGCCGAATTTGTCATACCACGCTAAAATGGCATCGGAAAATGTCGTACTCAATGTTGTGCTCACTTTACAGTTTATAGCTACTTATCTTTTATACTGCGCAAAAGGATATGGCATTTGCCAATGAAGAATAGCTATCGAGTTATTTTTGCTACACAGTGAAAATTGGTGTCCGCTAGTGCAATCACTTATACTGCAAACAGAAGTGCAACGTTATTTATTGTCTATTATGGGCAAGATTGCACCATAAACTGGCCATTGTCGCAATTGATAGACTTGAATTGAGTCGATAACTTTGGATAATGCCGATCCGTTTCTTTTTTGTTTGGATAGTTATTAGCATGAGCGAAGTTTCAAAGAAGTCAGGTGAAGTGACCCTGACCGAATTTACCGAAGATGGCAAACTGGTTCGTAAGATCCGTAGCTTTGTCCGTCGTGAAGGCCGTTTAACTAAGGGCCAAGAACATGCGATGGAAAACAATTGGCCAACTATGGGTATTGATTTCGCCAAGCAAATGCTGGACTGGAAAGAAGTATATAACCGTGAAGCGCCAGTCGTGTTGGAAATTGGTTTTGGTATGGGGGCATCATTAGTTGAAATGGCTAAAAATGCCCCTGAGAAAAACTTTATTGGGATCGAAGTACATAGCCCAGGTGTGGGTGCGTGTCTAATGGGTGCGGAAGATGCGGGTTTAACTAACCTTCGTGTAATGTGTCACGATGGCGTTGAAGTGTTTGAATACATGATCCCTGATGGTAGTTTAGATACCGTACAGCTATTCTTCCCAGACCCATGGCATAAAGCACGTCACCATAAGCGTCGTATTGTTCAGCCTGAATTTGCTGAAATGCTGCGTAAAAAGCTTAAAATTGGCGGTATTTTCCACATGGCAACTGACTGGGAAAACTACGCTGAGCATATGGTTGAAGTGATGGATGCAGCGCCTGGTTACCGCAATACGGCAACAAACGGTGCTTATATTGATCGTCCAGAAGATCGCCCATTAACCAAATTCGAAGCTCGTGGTCACCGCTTAGGTCACGGGGTTTGGGATATGAAGTACGAGCGTACTGAATAATTTCTCTTTGGTATTATATGCTGAAGAAATAAGACATTATTGATTTAATGACGCTTGGTTAAATCAATGAAAAAGCCAACCTTGTGTTGGCTTTTTTTCCCCTTGGAGAAAGAGATATGAAGCCAACAGCTACACTGCTAAATGAAATATTAGATGAAGTGAGACCATTGATAGGTCAAGGAAAAGTGGCTGACTATATTCCGGCTTTAGCTAACGTACCTGCGAGTAAATTAGGTATAGCAGTGTGCTATAACGACGGAGAAATTATTCAGGCGGGTGATAGCCAAGAAGGTTTTTCTATTCAATCTATCTCTAAGGTGTTGTCGTTAACACTTGCAATGACCTTATATGAATCGGAAGAGTTGTGGTCTCGAGTTGGAAAAGAGCCATCAGGTCAAGCGTTTAACTCCATGATCCAGCTTGAGCTAGAAAAAGGCATCCCACGTAATCCGTTTATTAACCCAGGTGCGATTGTGGTGTCGGATTTACTGCATAGTCGTTTATGTGCACCGCAATACCGGATGTTGGAATTGGTACGAGAGCTTTCTTGTAATCCGAATATTGTCTACGACAAAGTCGTCGCTAGCTCTGAAATGCAACATAGCGATCGTAATGCTTCCATTGCTTATTTAATGCGTTCATTCGGTAACTTTGATAATGAAGTGATGCCAGTGCTCACTAATTATTTTAGTTATTGTGCGCTCAAGATGAGTTGTGTCGATCTCGCCAGAACATTTAGCTATTTAGCAAATAAAGGGCTTCCTTTAGGCGCGAAAAAAAGAATTATCAGCCAAACTCAAAGTAAGCATATAAATGCATTGCTTGCGACTTGTGGTTTGTATGATGGCGCAGGTGAATTTGCCTATCGTGTTGGTATGCCAGGAAAGTCTGGCGTAGGTGGTGGTATTGTTGCGATTGTACCGGGTGAGATGACGATTGCAGTATGGTCGCCAGAACTTGATCAATCCGGTAATTCTGTTGCAGGGACTGCAGCGTTAGAGAAGTTATCTGAGCGTATTGGACGTTCTATTTTTTAGTGAGCCCGTATACATAAACCGCGAGGCTCACATTAGGGGGAGAATCGTATGTTAATGAATAAGGGGTTTCACGAATTAAAAACATCGATATTAGGCGCAATAGTAGCGATGTTCAGTTTCTTTACGGTATCAGCTCATGCGGTTGAATGTGAGCCACTATGGCATAACTCACTGAGTTTAAATGAAGGACGGTTAACCTTAGTACAAGGTAAACAAGAATTTATTGTGGATGCTAAAGGGCGGATGTTTTTCGATGTACATAAGGTCGCACTGAATTCTAAACAAACACAATTATTATCGGACTATTACGAGCTTTTAGATAATGACTTGCCCTATTTGTTGTCGCATTCTCAGCGTATTGATAAGCAAGTGTGTGAATTTGTTTCGCTACGAATAGAACAAGAACAACGGTTGCAAGATGCGATTCCTGCATTAAAAAACTGGCGCAGCGTCACGTTAAATTAGTTAGTATCTAACCAGAGAAAAACGAGCACTGTGAATAACATAGTGCTCGTTTTTTTATTAGATATTATTCGTTATCATCGTCAACGAAGGCGGCTAGGAGATCATTTAAGAACAATTTACCGTGCTCGGTGATTTGCCAATGATCGCCCGTATCTTGGAGATAGTTTTGCGCTATCGCCCAATCAATTGTCGGTTCTATGGTTGTTAACGCTAAACCTGTTCTTGCGACAAAATCTTGTTTTGGACAGGATTCTAATAAACGAAAACGATTCATAAAGAACTCGAATGGACGTTCACCATCAGCAACCTTATTCTCTTGCGTTAAATACGGCTTATCCGCTTGTAAATATCCACGAGGGTGTTTGACTTTAACGGTACGGATGATTTGCCCATCAGCAAAACTGATTTTGCCATGTGCGCCACAACCAATGCCAAGGTAATCACCAAAACGCCAGTAGTTAAGGTTATGCTGACATTGTTTTCCCGGCTTGCTATAGCCTGATATTTCATATTGCTGATAACCGGCTTCTGTTAAAAGCTGATGACCTTGCTCAAAAATATCCCACAAGTCGTCATCATCAGGCAATGTCGGTGGTTTTGAGTAATACAGGGTATTGGGTTCAATTGTCAGCTGGTACCAAGACAAGTGCGGTGGATCGAGTGCGATCGCTTGTTTTAAATCACTGATCGCATCACTCACGCTTTGATCCGGTAAGCCATGCATAAGATCGACATTAAAGCTGTTTAATCCCGCTTTCTTTGCAAGGCCAGCTGCACGAATTGCTTCATCTGCGCCATGAATACGGCCAAGACGTTCGAGTTTTTCATTTTGAAAACTTTGAATACCAATAGAAATACGGTTTACACCAGCTTGGCGATAAGCTTCAAAACGACCCGCCTCTACTGTGCCAGGGTTGGCTTCCATAGTAATTTCAATATCATCACTAAATGGAATGCGTTGCTCAATGGCTTTTAATAAACGACCGATCTCACTTGGAGAGATCAAGCTAGGCGTCCCTCCACCAATAAAAATTGAGTGGAGAGGTCGTGCTCCATTGATTAACTGATAAGCGCTAAGATCGGTTTCTAAGTCGTCAATTAAGGCATCAATATAATCAAGCTCAGGAAGATCTGTCTTTAAGGCGTGAGAGTTGAAATCACAATAAGGACATTTTTGTACACACCAAGGGATGTGGACATATAAACTCAGTGGTGGAGGTACAAGCATTTAATCGGCCTTTAATGCGCTAAACAATTGCTGTAGTGCTTTACCACGGTGTGATAGTTGCTTTTTACGAGCAGGTGGAAGTTGAGCTGAAGCACATTGATCTTCAGGTACCCAAAATACCGGATCGTAACCAAAACCATTTTCGCCATGACGTTCAGTTAAGATGCTGCCTTCCCAAGAGCCATGGCAAACCAGTGGAGTAGGATCGTTTTCATGACGCATCATCACAAGCACACAATGGAAACGTGCAGTACGTTGCTCGGCAGGGACATCTTTCATTTCTGCAAGTAGTTTATCAATGTTGTCAGCATCTGATGCGTCTTCACCGGCAAAACGTGCAGAATAAATACCAGGAGCGCCGTTGAGGTAATCAACTTCTAAGCCAGAGTCATCGGCAATGGCTGGAAGGCCCGTTTCCTTTGCGGCATGGCGCGCTTTAATGATCGCATTTTCAATAAATGTGGTGCCCGTTTCAGCAACGGATGAAACGTTATAATCACTTTGCGCGACTACATCAAAACCAAAATCAGCCAGTAAATCGGCCATTTCTTTCACTTTGCCTTGGTTGCCTGTTGCTAGTACAAGTTTACTCATTTTGATGCCTTTTGAACGTCAAGCTATGTAATATTGGCGGCTATAATAACGGTTGTTATCGTAATAAAAAAGGCGCGAGTGCGCCTAGTGATTGTAGAAGAGATTGATGCTCAAGTGGTTACTTGTCAACGAAGAAGGTCTGCTTAAAGATCAGTGTTTCTTTTTTACCGTTAGAGTAAATAGTGATCGTAAAATTAAACGTTTCATCATTAGTGTGTTTAAATTCAGCAAGGTAATAAATTGATTTACCTTCTTTTATTTCTCTAAAATTTAACTTCTTTTGCTGCCCTAATACATTACGAGCAATACCGGTTAATTGTGCTTTAACCGCTGTTTTTTCTTCTTTACTGGTATCAAGAATTGCAATATTGACCAAGGCACTGTAACGGCTACGCTGAATTTTATAGTGGCTGGCAATCTCTGGGGTTAAAAATGTTGAGGCAAAACTAGAATAATGTACTTCTAAGTCGCCAAATTTTTTGAATTGTCCGGCATGGCTAGGTAGCGTGAAAACGAGCAGTAGCAGGCTGAGTAATATTTTCATGAACGATCCTTATCTTTCAGTGAGTCACTGAAGTATTTCCTTTCTGTCGCGATGTGTTGCTTGACTTGATGATTGTAGCTAAGAGTAAGGGGATAAAAAAAGCGAATATCGGTGATTGATATTCGCTTTATTGAACCAATCAAATTACATGATGGTGGCGATCTCTGAGGGAATAACTTTCGGGGCTTCAATCCGAATTTGTTTGTGCCGACCTTGTAAGCCTTTTTCTACATGAATTAGCCCCTTAGCGACCTTAAATTGTTTTGCAAGGTACTTTACTAAATGGGCATTGGCTTTTCCGTCTACCGGTGGTGCGGTAATGGCAATTTTTACTTCGTTGCCATGCAAGCCAACGATCTGATCGCGGCTTGCTTTCGGTTGGATATAAAGTCGAATAATGAGATCGTCATCATCACGAAAGATGGTCTTTTCTGTCACAGCATGTACCACACGTTACCAACTAAAGAGCCCATCGCGTAGTTAGCAAATTGTAGTGCAATAAAGATCACTAGAACACTCAGATCTAAACCGCCCATTGCAGGAAGAACGCGGCGAACAGGTGCCATTAGTGGTTCTGTTAATTGGTGCATGACATATTCGATAGGGCTTCGACCTTGGCTAACCCAGCTTAAGATTGCACGGATCAATAGTACCCAGAACAATAAACTACCAGCTGCTTTTAATAATGCTAATAGCCCTAAGAACAGGAAGCTTGGTTCAAAGGAAAAACCACCACTGCTGATTGAAATAATGATGATAAATTTAGCGACACACAGTACATAAGCAAACAGTACCGTTGCCATATCTAGCGAACCAATTGATGGAATCACGCGGCGTAATGGCGCAACGATCGGTTGAGTCGCTTTAACAATAAATTGTGAGAAGGGATTATAAAAGTCTGCACGAGACCATTGTAACCAAACTCGTAATAATACGACCATGATGTAAAGATCAAAGCCGGTTTGAACTAGATAAACGAAAGGATTCATAGATAAACCTTAAAACAATTGTTCCATTTCTTTAGCTCGAGATACGGCTGCTTGCATCGCTTTAGCAACAATATCTGAGAATTGATGTTGATTAAATGTATTAATAGCTTCAGCTGTCGTGCCACCTTTTGAAGTGACTTGATCACGTAGTGTCGACAATGAAGTATCTGGATTCGCTTTTACTAATTCAGCGGCACCTAAAGCGGCTTGCTGAACCAGTAAGCGCGCAGTATCGGCATCAAACCCTTGGTTCATCGCTTCTTGCTGCATTGCTTCCATAAACAAAAAGAAGTAGGCGGGAGCACTGCCTGCTGCGGCAATAATACCATTGATACCTGATTCTTCTTGTACCCAACAAATTTCGCCTACGGCTTGTAATAGTTGAGTGGCAAATAATCGGTCGGTTTCTGTGAGTTGTGGGTTTGCATATAAGCCGCTCATCCCCTTACCAATTAAAGAGGGAGTATTTGGCATTACACGAACCAATTCAACTTGCTGGCCTAACATTTCACATAAGCGCTCGCAATTAATGCCAGCGGCAATAGAAATTACTAATTTTCCCGCAAAGTCAATGTCTTGCAGTGGTTTACACACTTCTTCCATAAGTTGTGGTTTAACCGCAAGAACAACAACATCAGCATCTTGAGCAGCATTTAGGTTATCGCTAGTGGTATGAATACCAAAGTCACGCGCTAAAGGTTCACGGCGAGCATCGCTAGGGGCGGTGGCCGTAATCTTTTTTGCATCGTAACCGCTAGCAACTAATCCTGCGATAATTGAGCGAGCCATATTACCTGCCCCAATAAAAGCAATTGAGCGTTGTTCCATGTAAAATCCTTATAAATAGGTACAAACTTAATGTTTTTTACCTTAATTGAGCTGTTGTTATCATGAACAGTACGAATATTAGTAATTATTCTTTGTTACCGTAATCACGAGCACCAAAAATCGCGGTGCCAATACGAACAATTGTACTACCTGCTGCAATTGCCGCTTCCATATCACCACTCATTCCCATTGATAATGTATCAACATTGGGATAAGTCAATTTCAACTGTTCTAGTGTATCAGCCAACGCTTTAAAAGTGGCAAATTGGCTGTCGTAATCTGTGGCCGGTTGTGGAATCGACATTAAACCGCGCAGTTCAATATTTGGCATTGCAGCTATTTCTGCGGCCAGTGCAGGCACTTCAGCCAAGGTTATTCCCGATTTTGTTGCCTCAGCGCTGCTATTAACTTGCAGTAAAACTTGCAGCGGTGCCATTGACGTTGGACGTTGATCGCTTAAACGTTTTGCTGTTTTTATACGATCAATAGAGTGCACCCAATCAAAATGCTCTGCGACAAGGCGAGTTTTATTAGATTGGATCGGCCCAATAAAATGCCATACAAGCAAGTTTTTCTCCGGATGGCTCGCAAAGTGATTAACCTTATCAACACCTTCCTGTACGTAGTTTTCGCCAAAGGCATACTGGCCTGCAGTAATGGCTTCTTCGATCGCTTCCACTGGCTTGGTTTTACTTACTGCCAATAGTTGCACGGAATCTGCAGCCCTGCCGCATTTTTCAGTTGCTAAGGTGATCTGGTTGATGACCTCAGCAATATTTTGTTTGATACTAGTCATAATTGATTCTTGGGGAAAATTTATGGATATCACCGAATTACTGGATTTTAGTGTAAAGCATAACGCATCGGATCTACATCTTTCTGCAGGTGTTCCACCGATAATTCGTGTTGATGGCGATGTTAGAAAGCTCAGTATGCCAGCACTTGATCACAGTGAAGTACACCGTTTAGTGTTTGACATTATGAACGATGCCCAGCGCCGTGAGTATGAAGAAAACTTAGAAGTCGATTTTTCATTTGAAATTCCCGACATCGGTCGCTTCAGGGTTAATGCTTTTCATCAGTCTCGTGGTTGTTCGGCGGTGTTTCGAACCATTCCTATTCATATTCCAACATTGGAATCGTTAAACGTTCCTGATGTTTTTTATGATATTGCCCAGCTTTCACGTGGCTTGGTATTAGTAACAGGTGCGACTGGCTCGGGTAAATCGACCACCATTGCTGCGTTAGTTGATTATATCAATACCAACTATAACCGTCATATTCTGACGATTGAAGATCCGATTGAATTTGTTCACAGCAGTAAACGTTGTTTGATCAACCAGCGAGAAGTGCACCGTGACACATTGGGCTTCCAAAACGCACTGCGTTCAGCACTGCGTGAAGATCCCGATGTGATTTTAGTGGGTGAGCTTCGTGATCAGGAAACGATCAGTTTAGCGTTAACCGCTGCTGAAACGGGGCACTTAGTTTTAGGTACCTTGCATACCAGTTCTGCGGCAAAGACGGTCGATCGTATCATTGATGTTTTCCCTGGTAGTGATAAATCCATGGTTCGTTCTATGTTATCGGAGTCGTTACGCGCAGTGATATCACAAAGCTTATTAAAGTGTGTGAGCGGTGGTCGTGTAGCCAGCCATGAAATTATGATGGCAACACCTGCGATTCGTAACTTGATCCGTGAAGATAAAGTCGCACAAATGTTTTCAATGATCCAAACCGGCTCATCGATGGGAATGCAAACCATGGAGCAAAGCGTGAAGATGCTGGTGGCAAAAGGCTTAGTTGAAGCTGAAGAAGGTCGTCGTATTGTTGATACCAGTCAGCGCGGTTTCTAATAACACCTCAGGTTTAACGAGGTAGGAAAAGAGATGAATTTAGATAGTATATTAGCGCAAATGGTTGAGCGTAAAGCGTCGGATTTATATATCACCGTCGGCTCAGCATGCTTACTGAAAGTCGATGGCAACTTACATCATCTTGGCGAATTACTTGATCGCGCAGCAGTGGATTCGTTGTTCCACGAAGCGATGGACGATGAGCAATATAAAGAATTTGTTGCGACCCGTGAGGCCAATTTTGCGATTGTCCGTAATGGTTGTCGTTTTCGATTAAGTGCATTTTGGCAACGTGAATTACCCGGTATTGTGGTCCGTCGAATCGAAACCAAGATACCGAATATTCATGAGCTTAACCTACCGCTGGATATGGAAAGATTAGCACTGGCTAAACGTGGTTTAGTACTGGTGGTTGGGGCGACAGGCTCGGGTAAGTCGACATCAATGGCGGCAATGACGGGGTTTAGAAATCAAAATCGCAGTGGCCATATTTTAACGGTTGAAGATCCGATTGAGTTTATCCATGAACATAATAAATGCATCATAACTCAGCGTGAGGTTGGGCTTGATACTGCCAGTTATGAAGTGGCATTGAAAAACTCACTGCGTCAAGCTCCAGATATGATCTTGATCGGCGAGATCCGAAGTCGTGAGACGATGGAATATGCGATGACGTTTGCCGAAACAGGGCACTTGTGTATGGCAACACTACACGCGAATAACGCCAACCAAGCACTTGAGCGTATTCTTCATCTTGTACCAAAAGAGCGACGTGAGCAGTTTTTGTTTGATTTGTCGTTAAACTTAAAATGTATTTTAGCGCAACAGTTGATCCCTGATGCCAATGGTGTTGGACGACATGGTGTTTATGAACTGCTGCTCAATACGCCACGTGTCGCTGATTTGATCCGTCGCGGTGAGTTACATGAAATTAAAGATGTGATGGCAAAATCAAATCAGGCTGGAATGGTGACGTTTGATCAATCGTTATATGCATTATTTCGAGATGGGAAAATCACCGAGCAAGATGCACTGCACCACGCTGATTCACCGAATGATCTTCGCTTAATGATTAAAGTGGGTGATCCTAATAATAAAACGTCAAACAGTACCAGTACGCTATCTGGGGTGAAATTAGATCTTCAGTAATATGCTTGTGATGATCCTAACGCATTAGGATCATCATAAACTAGTTACTTATATTTAATGCTTTATTTGAGTTTTATTTTAACCTATTGAAAATCATTTAAATTATTTTAGTGATAATTGTCGGAACAGCTTTTGAGTTCAAGAGGTACAAAAGCTGTACAAGCTGTACAAACAAGAAACAGCAAGGCCTTGAAGGAGGATCTTAGTACAGGTTTTGATCGTGTTTAGCTTTATGATGATCAATAAGAAAAAAGCTGTACAAGGTTCGACAATTGTTAGATTTTAGATAATAAAAAAGACAAGTACCTCAACAGCACTTGTCTTTTTTGTTTCAGAAACTTGTAATATTAAGCGCTGTATTGACGTTCAAACCAGCTTTCTAAAATAACGACAGCAGATTGTGAGTCGATATTACCTTTACTTAATGAGCGATAACCACCACGCTCAAACAGTTCTGCTTTTGCTTCAACAGTACTTAAACGTTCATCGTGTAGTTCAACTTGGCAACCAAAACGACCATGTAAGCGATTAGCAAATTTTTTCGCCCGTGGTGTAATGCTTTCAAGCTCTTTACCTTCAAGGTCTAAAGGTAATCCTACAACGACTAAATCAGGTAGCCATTCTTTTAAAATCTTTTCAATATCATCCCAATTGGGGATGCCATCTTTGGCTTTTAAAGCGGCAAGGGGAGTAGCGGTTCCTGTCAGCTCTTGACCAATAGCAACACCAATACTTTTGGTGCCGTAATCAAAACCTAATACACTGCGAGATTGACTCATGCGTGACCTATGTCTAAAGAAAGGTTTGCTGGTGTAAAGCCAAGTTTTTCAATTGCTTTATGCCAACGTTCGTCGATAGGAGTGGAAAAAATAATGGTGTCATCTGCTTCAATGGTGAGCCAATTGTTATCAACCAGTTCTTGCTCTAATTGCCCCGCATCCCATCCGGCATAACCTAGCGCGACCAGAAATTGGTTTGGCGCTTGCGCAGTACCCAGCTCAGATAAAATATCCAGTGAGGTGGTCACGGCTAATTCGTTATTCACAGGTAAACTTGAGCTATATTCACCTTTCGTGGTGTGAAGTACAAAACCACGATCTTCAGAAACGGGTCCACCATTAAGTACCAGTGATTCTAAGCTAATAGGATCGGCAACAGGTAGCTTTCTCTCAACTTCTATTTGCTCCAACATATCAGCAATAGAAATATCGATAGGTTGGTTAATAATGATCCCCATTGCGCCTTCATTATTATGCTCACAAAGATAAATAACACTTTGCTTAAATTGAGGATCTTGCATAGTGGGCATCGCCACTAAAAAGTGGTTGGTCAAATTCATCTACAACACCAGAGTTTGATACAAATCAGCGAGCGTTCACTCGTTACTGATAGGTAAAAAAGCAGCGACATTGCCGCTGCATTCTTAATTTGAGTATGGTTGATGATTGTCAGTAAAGCGATATTACTTCGCGTTTACTCGACGTTCGATAGCATCCATTAATTTACCTGTAATTGAGATATCAAAAGCCGCTTCAATCTCGCGGATACAGGTTGGGCTAGTCACATTAATTTCCGTTAGCTTGTCACCAATCACATCAAGTCCAACAAAAATGAGGCCTTTTTCTTTTAGAACTGGCGCAACGGTTTCTGCGATCTTACGATCAGTTTCACTGATTGGACGCGCTTCACCACGTCCGCCAGCAGCTAAGTTACCGCGAGTTTCCCCTTTAGCAGGAATACGTGCTAGGCAGTAAGGCATAGGCTCGCCATCAACCACTAAGATACGCTTATCACCATTACTAATATCAGGAACAAAGGTTTGTGCCATGCAGTAGTTTTGGCCCATATTAGTTAGCGTTTCAATGATAACCGATACGTTAGGATCGCCTTTCATTACACGGAAAATTGACGAACCACCCATACCATCAAGTGGCTTTAAGATCACATCACCGTGCTCTTGGTGGAAGGCTTTTAGTTTCTCGGCGCGACGAGTAACAATAGTGGTTGGTGTTAGCTCAGGGAACCATGCCGTAAACAGCTTTTCATTACAGTCACGTAGGCTTTGTGGCTTGTTTACAATCAGAGCGCCATTATCTTCGGCACGCTCAAGGATGTAAGTCGCGTAAATGTATTCAGTATCGAAAGGAGGATCTTTTCGCATTAGTACAGCATCAAGATCTGATAATTCAATTTCTTGCTCGCTGTGAAAATCAAACCAGTGATCAGGATCTTGTTGTACTGTGACGACACGCGTACGGGCAATCGCTTTACCTTGCTCTAAAGATAGATCATTCATTTCCATGTAATGAATTTCCCAGCCGCGACGCTGAGCTTCTAACATCATAGCAAAGCTAGAATCTTTCTTGATATTGATAGACTCGATAGGGTCCATCACGATACCCAGTTTGATCATTGTGTTCTCCTAATCTCTAATTTAGCCTAAATCACCGAAGCGTACTTGCAGTGCGGTGATGGCTGTCATTGCGGTGGTTTCGGTACGAAGTACGCGAGGCCCCAGCAAAATTTCATCAAATTTATATTGTTCTGTCATGCTGATTTCATCAGCAGATAAACCGCCTTCAGGGCCAATCAATAAACGAACATTAGTGACTGGTGTTGGAAGCGTGTTTATCGAATAATTAGCGCGAGGGTGTAAGTTGAGCTTTAGACCATCATATTCTTCAGCACACCATTGTTCCAGTTTCATCACTGGGCGAATAGTAGGGACAACATTACGACCACATTGCTCACAAGCTGCAATGGCGATTTTTTGCCATTGTTCGAGTTTTTTTTCAAAACGTTCAGCATTTAATTTAACGCCACAACGCTCTGAAATTAGTGGTGTAATGGTATTCACCCCTAACTCGACGGATTTTTGAATGGTGAATTCCATTTTATCACCACGTGAAATCACCTGACCTAAATGGATATCTAGTGGGGATTCAATACTGTGTTCAACCCGAGATTGGATCTCTACTTCAACGCTTTTTTTACTTGCGTTGGTGATCACGGCGGGAAACTCTGCATTACTGCCGTCAAACATTAATAGCTCTTGGCCTACTTGCATACGCATAACGCGACCAACATGGTTAGCAGCATCGTCACTGAGCATTACCTTGCCGTGGGAAGGTAAAGATTCTGGATGATAAATACGTGGAATTCTCATAATGCGGTCATCTATGCAATAAAAAAAGAGTAATGACGAATCTTAACATGGATGCTCTGTTCGCCAATTATTCGAGGTTAAATAAAACGCGTTATTTACACATAACGCGTTTTTGAACGCTAAAGTGCGTGTAAGTAAAAGATGCTGTTATGAACAACGTCTCGCAAGAATAGGGTTAACGTTACCTTGGATTTTTTCAATTTTAGCGGCACGCTCACATTCCCATTTAGATACAGGGTACTGTTTATCCCAACTATTCATTAATTGGCGTTGTTGACGACTCATTTTATATTTTGGGTATACGGCTTCAAAGTACATATAAGTACGAGCAATCACACCACGAGCACGCTCGGGCGGTTGAGCATCATGATCCTTTTTATCAATGATCATGTCGCAACTACCAAATGAACGATAATTCTTGCTGTTGGTTTTAGGCAGCATTACATAATTATAGTTTTGCCTTGCAGCATTAACGGCGCCAATGGCAGGGTATAAATTATAAAGGTCGGATTGCATTAAGCGGTATTCGTTATTGGCTTTTTCAGCACATTTACGGCCTTTAAAGGCTTTTCCTTTACTATCAACACAAACGGCAGCACCTTCACGCCATTCACTAAAAGCACGACCAAAGTTCTCGGCTGGAACAACATGCTCCGCTTCCCAGCGTTTAACGCGTTTTTTATACACTTCAGTAGAAAAACCGGAGGGTAATGTCACGTATTTTTTATTGTTGAAATCAGCACCACAGTAAATGGTTTTCATGTCTTGAGGAGAAATATAAATTTCCGTTTGCATGATTTTTTTTGCTTTGCTGAAAGAGGGATTAGTCGTGTTGCCAAGTTCGCTTGGCTTATAAGAGGTCGCAAATGCGGTAACAGGTAATAGTAGGGCAATAGCAAAACAGCTTGAGATACGTGTCATGAATGTAGTTCATTAATTATTTATCGTATCACTAGCTTACTGATATTTTTCTCTTTGAGAAGTGTGTCGCAATTATTTGTAACTGTGCTTTTTGATTATTTTCATACAGAATCGTACGCTACTGAGGCGAATACACCAAAACTTCACGGCATCGGCGACAATGGTAGTTGGCTTGTCCACGTAAAATACGGTTGTGCCGGCGAATAGTTAACGGATATTCGCTACAGCTACATTTATAGAGATAAGTGTCACCTGAGACTGAGCTGACATCAAAGCGATGTGTTGTTCTTGGTGCTACTTGAAACACTTCTCGCATGATCAATTGCCACTCTCTACCATGCGGTTTTACCCGGCCAAACAGTTTAAACACAATTAAATGTGCCACTTCGTGTGGAACAACTTCGTTTAGAAAAGCGTCTGCGTTTTCATTGAGTAAAACTGGGTTAAAACGGACTTCCCAGCTTTGTAAGCGTGCACTTCCCGCAATTTTCCCTCGTTGGGTAAAAGTCACCGTCGGCATTTTTAAACGTTTATTAAGGCGTTGATTGGCGGTTTTGATGGCGTGTTCGACACGTTTGATAACTTGTTGTTGCAGTGAATTCATTGTTACTCGTTCTTGGTTATTGAGATCGGCACTATACACCGAAGATAACGCGCTGGCGAGAGTAGGGAAGCAAGGTGTTTTTATTGCACATAGATAAACGGCAAGTAATAAAAAAGGACGCCTAAGCGTCCTTTTTTTTTGTGCACGATTAAGTGTATTACTTAATGTTTGCGAAATCGCGAAGTGCAGCTACTTTGTCTGTTTTTTCCCAAGGGAACTCTTCACGACCAAAGTGACCGTAAGCTGCAGTCTTCTTATAGATTGGTTGTAGAAGATCTAGCATTTCTTGTAGGCCATATGGGCGTAGGTCGAAGTGTTGGCGTACAGCTTCAATGATGATCTCATGTGCTACTTTTTCAGTACCAAATGTTTCCACCATGATAGATGTAGGATCGGCTATACCAATAGCGTAAGAAAGTTGGATTTCACAACGATCTGCCATGCCAGCTGCGACGATATTTTTTGCTACATAACGTGCTGCATATGCTGCAGAGCGGTCAACTTTTGATGGATCTTTACCAGAGAAAGCACCACCACCGTGACGTGCAGCACCGCCGTAGGTATCGACGATGATCTTACGACCAGTCAAACCACAGTCACCCATTGGGCCACCGATAACGAAACGACCGGTTGGGTTGATAAAGAATTTTGTCTCTTTATTTAACCATTCCGCAGGCAGTACTGGTTTGATGATTTCTTCCATTACTGCTTCACGTAGATCAGACGTTGAAATTGAATCACTGTGCTGAGTTGATAGAACAACCGCATCAATACCAACAATTTTACCTTGATCGTAAGCGAACGTTACCTGAGATTTTGCATCAGGACGTAACCAAGGAAGCGTGCCGTTCTTACGTACTTCAGCTTGACGCTGAACTAAGCGGTGAGAGTAAGTGATTGGCGCAGGCATGAAGACTTCAGTTTCATTGGTTGCGTAACCAAACATGATACCTTGGTCACCAGCACCTTGTTCTTTTGGATCGGTTTTATCAACACCTTGGTTGATATCAGGAGACTGTTTACCGATGGTGTTCATTACTGCACAAGAGTTTGCATCAAAGCCCATATCTGAATGGACATAACCGATTTCACGTACGGTTTCACGTGTTAGCTCTTCAATATCAACCCAAGCAGATGTGGTGATCTCACCACCAACCATTACCATGCCGGTTTTTACGTAAGTTTCACAAGCTACACGCGCTTTAGGATCTTGTTCAATAATTGCATCCAATACAGCATCTGAAATTTGATCTGCAATTTTATCTGGATGACCTTCTGATACCGACTCAGAAGTGAATAAATGTTTTGCCATCGGTAGTCTCACTTTCTTTTGAATTTAGTCGCACGGTAGCGTTTATAACGCTGTTATATAGCTATATGTACGTTTGTATGTATAGAGCTACTTCCGTCTAGACGTCTATAATACATCGAGAACAGATAAAATCAACAATATGAAAACTAGGGTTTCTTATTGTATAAAAAAATTGAATAGCTCTATTGTGGTGGTTGATAGACATAGTTTTCATCTAACGTACTGATAAATAATTATATTTATCTTAAATGTTTACACTGTGGCCTTTTTTAACTCAAAAATGTAATCACAAATTGACTATATAAAGTTTCTTTTATTAAAAATAACGATAAACAGACTTTATATACCTGAGTACAAGCAATATTTAATCGGCTATAAAGTCCGCTTCGTATGCTGGTGGATTTAGTTATAGATTGCGGTATCTATAATATGACAAGAATTTATTATCTTTTAGTACCAGTGCCATATCTCGTACTTGCGTTAATACCCCCGTTTCCCATGCTGGCATGTTATCCATTAATAAGCTGGGTGGTAATTTATCGTTAGTAAGGAACCCACCTTGCTTATTAATCAGTAATTCTGAAATATGAATCAGCGTTGTGGTGGTCTCATACCCAGTCGTTAAAGTTTGTTGATTGAGCTTGGCTTGCTCTGCCGCATAACTGTCTGGATTAAATGTATCTGGTTCAAATGACCAATAAACAGACAAAAAGTAAAGTACGACGGTGAAAAATACTGCGCCAATAATGACTTTTACTTTCGACATAACCACCTCTTTGGAATTGCTTAATATGAACTTTTTTTCATTTATCTATTAGCTATATGTAAAAAAGTGAAGGTTTGTTAATGCCAATCCTAATCTTAAACGCCGTTTATTAATGCGTAGAAAAAGACGCTGAATGAACAAATAGTGACTTTTTAATACGTGATTTTTCGCTGTTTTAAGCCTATAAATCAGTGATATTTTAAGGTTAAAGTAGAGGATATACGCGAAAATATTGATGAGTGGAGAGACTATCTATTTGGTTCTATTAGAGATTAAGTCTGCTTGGTGAGAGATGTCACAATTATGGTGATTCTGTATCTAGCTTGGTATACACTAACGCAGCTTAGTATTTTTGTAGCACGGATATGACACTAAAAGTCGCAATAAATGGATTCGGTCGCATTGGTCGCAGTGTGCTTCGCGCATTGTATGAAAGCGACAAACATCATCAGATTAACGTCGTGGCTGTTAACGAATTAGCAGAGCTGGAAGCAATGGCTCATCTACTTCAATACGATTCTAGCCATGGGCGTTTCAAAAATCCTGTCAGTCATGATCAGGAGCATCTTCTTATTGCCCATGAAAATGGTCGCCAAGATCAAATTCGTATCCTCCACCAACCTGATCTAAAACTATTGCCTTGGCATGATCTTGATGTCGATATTGTTTTAGATTGTACTGGTAAGTTTGGTTCTCGTGATGACGGTTTAGCGCATATCGCATCAGGCGCTAAAAAAGTATTATTTTCCCATCCTGCTAGCAAAGATATTGATTGCACCGTTATCTATGGTGTTAATCATCAACAATTAACATCTCAGCACCGCATTGTTTCCAATGGTTCATGTACGACCAACTGTATTGTCCCCATTATTAAAATCTTAGATGATCAGTTTGGTATTGAATCAGGCACTATTACGACCATTCATTCCGCTATGAATGATCAACAAGTCATTGATGCTTATCATCCTGATTTACGCCGAACGCGCGCAGCAAGTCAGTCAATTATTCCTGTTGATACTAAGCTACACCTTGGAATTGGTCGTATATTTCCGAAGTTTTCCGACAAATTTGAAGCGATTTCTGTGAGAGTGCCCACAATAAATGTCACTGCTATGGATTTGAGTGTCACAGTTAAAACAAATGTGAAAGTTAATGACGTAAATCAATCATTAAAAAATACGTCTCGTTGTACATTAAGTGGTATTGTGGATTACACAGAAGCGCCTTTAGTGTCGATTGACTTTAATCACGATCCCCATAGTGCAATCGTTGATGGCAGCCAAACTAGGGTAAGCAACCAGCATTTAATTAAATTGTTGGTGTGGTGTGACAATGAATGGGGCTTTGCTAATCGTATGTTGGATACAGCGTTAGCAATGCATGCAACCGAAAATACGGATGCTGAAAAGTAAAATAGTAAGAATTACTGGGCTTGGCGTTGGAACATTAATGACGACAGGCTGTCAATTTTATGAACTTTTATTTTTAATAATGTTTGAGAGGACAAAACATGTCTGTAATCAAGATGACTGATCTGGATCTAGCTGGTAAGCGTGTATTTATTCGTGCTGACCTAAATGTGCCAGTAAAAGACGGTAAAGTAACTTCAGATGCACGTATCATTGCATCTCTACCTACAATTAAGCGTTGCCTAGAAGCAGGCGCTAAAGTAATGGTTACTTCTCACCTAGGTCGTCCAACGGAAGGCGAATACGCAGAAGAATTCTCTCTACAGCCTGTAGTTAACTACTTAAACGACGCACTAGATTGTGACGTTAAATTAGCAAAAGATTACCTAAATGGTCTTGAGCTAAATGCAGGCGAGCTTGTTGTTCTTGAGAACGTACGTTTCAACAAGGGCGAGAAGAAAAACGAAGACGAACTATCTAAGCAATACGCTGCACTTTGTGACGTATTCGTGATGGATGCATTTGGTACCGCTCACCGTGCACAAGCATCAACTTACGGTGTGGGTATGTTTGCACCAGTTGCATGTGCTGGCCCTTTACTAGCAGGCGAGCTAGAAGCATTAGGCAAAGCAATGGACAACCCAGCGCGTCCAATGGTTGCTATTGTTGGTGGTTCAAAAGTATCAACTAAGCTAACTGTACTTGAGTCACTATCTAAAATTGCTGACCAAATTGTTGTTGGTGGTGGTATTGCTAACACATTCATCGCGGCTGAAGGCAACGATGTAGGTAAGTCTCTATACGAAGCAGACCTAATCCCAACGGCTAAAGCGCTAATGGCAAGCACTGACATCCCAGTAGCAACGGATGTTGTATGTGCTAAAGAGTTCTCTGACACCGCTGAAGCAACAGTTAAATCAGCATCAGACATCGCAGCTGACGACATGGTTCTTGACCTAGGTCCTGATTCAGCACAAGCGCTTGCTGACATCATCATGAATGCGAAAACGATTCTTTGGAACGGCCCTGTAGGCGTATTCGAAATCGAGCAATTTGGTAAAGGTACCGAAGTTGTTGCGAATGCAATCGCAGAATCTGCAGGTTTCTCTGTAGCGGGTGGTGGTGACACACTAGCGGCTATCGATAAGTACGGCATCAAAGATAAAGTATCTTACATCTCAACAGGTGGCGGTGCGTTCCTTGAGTTCGTTGAAGGTAAGAAATTACCAGCAGTTGAAATGCTAGAGTCTCGCGCTAAAGCATAATTATTTTGGGCGTGGGAGCCGAATTTACGCTAAATATGAGTGTTGCTTCCACGTTTAAATGTTTGTGATAGCTATCAACTTTCAGTAGAATAGCAAGCAATCGCAAACGTTTGCACAAGAATTTTTCCACAGACAACAAAGTAAATAATAGGACTATTGTTATGTCTAAGATCTTTGATTTTGTAAAACCTGGTGTTATTTCTGGCGACGACGTTCAGAAAGTATTCGCAGTAGCTAAAGAAAACAACTTCGCACTTCCAGCTGTTAACTGTATCGGTACAGATTCTGTTAACGCTGTACTAGAAGCGGCAGCTAAAGTTAAGTCTCCAGTTATCGTTCAGTTCTCTAACGGCGGTGCTGCATTCTTTGGCGGTAAAGGTCTTAAACTAGAAGGTCAAGGTCCACAAATCCTTGGCGCTATCGCTGGTGCTAAATATGTTCACGCTGTTGCTGAGTCTTACGGTGTTCCTGTAATTCTTCACACTGACCACGCTGCTAAGAAACTGCTTCCTTGGATCGACGGTCTACTAGACGCGGGTGAAGAGTTCTTCGCTCAAACTGGTAAGCCTCTATTCTCTTCTCACATGATCGACCTTTCTGAAGAGTCGCTAGAAGAGAACATCGAAATCTCAGCTAAGTACCTTGCGCGTATGGCTAAGATGGACATGACACTAGAAATCGAACTAGGTTGTACTGGTGGTGAAGAAGACGGCGTTGATAACTCTCACATGGACGCATCTGAGCTTTACACTTCTCCAGAAGACGTTGCATATGCATACGAGAAACTAAGCGCTGTTAGCCCACGTTTCACTATCGCTGCTTCTTTCGGTAACGTACACGGTGTTTACCAAGCAGGTAACGTTGTATTAACTCCAACTATCCTACGTGATTCTCAAGCATACGTTTCAGAGAAGTTTGGTCTTCCAACTAACTCTCTAGATTTCGTATTCCACGGTGGTTCAGGTTCTTCTGAAGCTGAAATCCAAGAGTCTATCGGTTACGGTGTTATCAAAATGAACATCGATACAGATACACAGTGGGCTTGTTGGGATGGTATTCGTCGCTACGAAGCTGAAAACCACGATTACCTACAAGGTCAAATCGGTAACCCAACTGGTGAATCAGCGCCTAACAAGAAATACTACGATCCACGCGTATGGCTACGTGCAGGTCAAGTATCAATGGTTGAGCGTCTAGAAAAAGCTTTCGCTGATCTAAACGCAGTTGATGTTCTTTAATCGAACTTCAGCCATATAAAAAGTGAAAAGCCCGCTTTTGGCGGGCTTTTTTTTTGTATTTCATAATGGATTGTACTTAAATTGTTGTTTAGTGATATTTAAGTTAATTTATGTAAACATCATTTTTTTTAGTAGCTATTTACTAATAAAAACAGGAATAATTGGTATCAATATTCCGTAGTGTGTTTTTTCGCGATGAGATAGACAAACGGAAAGACAGTTCTAATGGCGTAACTCCTAGAATAATCACGCTATCTACGACTTACGCTATAGATTTATTTTAAGTAAACATAAGAGAGAGCACTTCAAATGACTGAGAGCGTTACAGACAAGGTTGTCGAAAAAATTTCTGATAACACATTAACTAATGGTGTGTTACACGCTGGAAACTGGCTGAGTAATAACCAGGATCTTTTGATCCAATACGCAGTAAATCTTGTATCAGCACTGCTAATCCTGTTTGTCGGTAATATGATCGTAAAAGCCGTTGCTGGCGCAGTTGCTAAAGTATTACGTAAAAAAGATATGGATAACGCGGTTGTTGAATTTATTCACGGCTTAGTTCGTTACCTACTATTTGTTATCGTATTAATTGCTGCACTAAGCCGTATTGGCGTTCAAACTGCTTCAGTGGTAGCAGTGATCGGTGCCGCGGGTCTTGCGGTTGGTCTTGCCCTTCAAGGCTCTCTATCGAACTTTGCTGCAGGTGTTCTGATTGTTGCTTTCCGTCCATTCAAATCTGGCGACTTCGTAGAAGTAGCCGGTGTGTCTGGTGCTGTAGAATCTATCCAGATTTTCTCTACTGAGCTACGTACGCCTGACAACAAAACAGTAGTCGTACCAAACTCATCTATCATTGGTAACCCAATTACAAACTATTCTCGTAATGCGACACGTCGTATTGATCTTGTCATTGGTGTTTCTTACAGCGCTGATCTTCAAAAAACCAAAGAAGTACTTAAGCGTGTTGTAACTGCTGATGAGCGTGTTCTTAAAGATCCAGAGCCAACAATTGGTGTTGTTGCACTTGCTGACTCTTCAGTGAACTTTGTGGTACGTCCATGGGTTAATACGCCTGATTACTGGGCGGTATACTTCGATCTTAACCAAGCAATTAAAGAAGAGCTTGATAAAGAAGGTATCGAAATCCCATTCCCACAAATGGATGTTCACCTAAATAAAGTTGATGCTTAATTTATTTAAAGCATAACGAATAGAAATGGAGCCTAATTGGCTCCATTTTTTTATCTACAGAAAATAGAAATAGTCATTAATTAATCATAAAGGAACGATGTTCAAAATAAATAATCTAATAAGGGATAGATTTCATTTTTTTGGGGTCAAAGTTGATAGATTATTTATCTTATGACTACGATAAATAAAAATAACTCTTTGTTAGCGAGGATTGATAATGAAAAAACACCTATTAGCTATATTATTAAGTACCAGTGCACTTATCTCTACAGGCGCTGTTGCCGCTGATCTATCATTTCCTCATTTAGAAACAACAGGGCGCGGTGAAGTCGTGGTGAAGCCTGATATGGCAGTATTCTCTGTGGATGTGGTTGCGACACAACCAACAGCTTCAGGTGCAAAGCAAGCTGCAGATCAGGCTGTGACTAAGTTTATTGAGCGTTTAACCAAAGCGGGTGTTGAACGTAAAAATATTAATAGTGCCAATATTTCTCTTTCTGCACAGTACCGTTATCCGAAAGATCAAGCACCAGAGTTCACAGGCTTTAAAGCAACCCGTAATGTGGTTGTAACGGTATACAAATTAGAGAATCTTAATACTTACCTTGATGGTGCATTAGGTGATGGTATTAATCAGATCAACAACATTACGTTGAAAGTAAAAGATCAGAAGAAATACCAAGAAGAAGCACGCCAAGCTGCGATTACCAATGCCAAAGAAGTGGCTGCATCTTTAGCGAAAGGCTTTGGTGATAAAGTTGAAGGTGTATGGCAGATTGATTACAACACGGCTTCTCGTCCAATGCCGTATCGAATGGCTAATTATGTCGGTAGTGCGATGCAAGACTCCGCAGCGGTTAACCAAAGCTACAGTGAGAATAACATTGTTATCTCTGATAGTGTGAACGTGATTTTCAAGTTAGCCAAATAATCGTAATTGCTGTTAGTTGATGGAATAAAAAAGGAGAGCTGATGCTCTCCTTTTTACTATTTATTCACGCTGTAATTAGTGAAGAATACGCGCACGAATAGTACCTTCGATTGTTTTCAGTTTTGCTAGTGCTTCTTTTGAACGTTCAGTTTCAACATCAATGACGACATAACCAATTTCAGCGCCTGTTTGTAAGAACTGAGCAGCGATATTGATACCTTCTGAAGCAAAAATTGTTGTGATTTGGTTTAAAATACCTGGGCGGTTTTCGTGAATATGGAGTAGACGAGAACAACCACGGTGCTCAGGGAGTGATACCTCAGGGAAGCCAACAGCAGATAACGTTGAACCATTATCTGAGTATTTCACTAGTTTACCTGCCACTTCAATACCAATGTTTTCTTGTGCTTCTTGGGTTGAGCCTCCGATGTGAGGCGTCAAAATAACGTTATCAAATTGCAGTAGAGGGGATTCAAATGGGTCGTTATTGGTTTTCGGTTCAACAGGGAATACATCGATAGCTGCGCCTGCAATATGTTTGCTTTCTAACGCACTACAAAGCGCATCAATATCCACGACGGTACCACGAGCTGCGTTAATAAAGATAGAACCTGGCTTCATGCGTGCAAATTCTTCAGCACCCATAATGTTTTGTGTCTCTGGTGTTTCTGGTACGTGCAGTGAAATCACATCGGATTTATTTAAAAGCTCACTTAACGATGCGACTTGTGTTGCATTACCTAAGGTTAATTTACTTTCAATATCGTAAAAACAAACGCGCATTCCGAGGTTTTCAGCCAAGATACCAAGTTGAGTACCAATATGACCGTAGCCGATAATACCTAGGGTTTTACCACGCGCTTCAAATGAGTTGTCTGCAGATTTTATCCATTCGCCACGATGCGCTTTAGCGTTCTTTTCTGGAATGCCACGTAAAAGAAGAAGCAGTTCACCTAAAACAAGCTCAGCAACACTACGGGTATTTGAAAATGGTGCGTTGAAAACGGGGATACCGCGACGCATAGCTTCATCTAAATCAACTTGGTTAGTACCAATACAGAAACAACCAACAGCGGTAAGTTTTTTCGCTGCAGCAAAAACTTCAGGTGTTAATTGTGTACGAGAGCGAATACCAATGAAGTGGGCATCTTTTACCGCTTCTAGTAGCTCTTCACCAGCAAGTGATCCTTTGTGGTACTCAATGTTGGTGTAACCTGCTTGTTTTAGCACTTCTAGAGATGAAGGGTGTAGTCCTTCTAATAATAGAATTTTAATTTTATCTTTATTGAGTGAAACTTTGGCCATGGTTCTCATCCTTAAAAACGCAGCTAACTGAATGTAAAACAAAGAAATGTCAGGTGGTGAAATGTCTTCTTTACAGCCACAGTAGCGAAATGGTTAAACGTTTGCTAATAGCTTATTAATAAAGTATCAAAAAATAGCCACTATGGGTAAGAATATTACAAAAAAGATAATAAAAAACGGCATAAGCTAGAATTAGAATCAATAAGCTATGCCGTTTTGAAAGGAAATAACATTTATAATGGGATCAATAGCGTTTGATCATTTCGAATAAAACGCGATCATTGTATGTTATTTCTCGAATTTTTTTACACCGTCAGCTGAGCCAACCAATAATACATCAGCGCCCCGGTGAGCAAATAGACCAACAGTTACAACACCGGGTAGGGCGTTGATCTTATCTTCCATTGCTTTAGGATCGGTGATCTTCATGTTGTAGACATCAAGGATCATATTACCGTTATCGGTCACAACGCCTTCACGGTAAGCAGGATCGCCACCAAGTTTTACTAACTCACGGCCAATGAAAGAGCGCCCCATAGGGATCACTTCAACTGGAAGCGGGAATTGACCCAATACGTCAACTTGCTTGGTATCATCAACGATACAGATAAATTTTTTCGCAATTGCAGCCACGATTTTTTCACGAGTAAGCGCTGCACCGCCGCCTTTAATCATGTCGTAGTCTGCGTTAATTTCATCAGCACCATCGACATAAATATCAAGTGAAGCAACTTCATTTGCATCAAATACAGTAATGCCTAGTTGTTCAAGACGTTCAGTTGAAGCGACTGAACTTGAAACAGCACCTTTAATTTCTTCTTTGCGAGTTGCTAAGGCATCGATGAAGTGATTAACCGTAGAGCCAGTACCTACACCTACAATTGTTCCTTTCTGTACGTATTCAAGTGCTGCCCAACCTGCTGCTTTTTTCATTTCATCTTGTGTCATGCCATTCTCCTCGTTATGACTAATACGCCGAGTAAGCGTTGATGCTAATTATAACGAATTGGAAATCGTTCGTCAGTGCGATTATGAACAATCACAATGCAAAATAAGAAATAAAAACATAAGGTTATTTATAACAATTAGTTAGATTATCCATTTTCATTGAAACTAAAGTAAACGATTGCTTCAATAGGGGGATTTGATGCTCGCATTTGTATTGTTACCAACAATAGATCTTTGACGGGGTAATGATTTTAGGTAACGGCACATCCCATTGTTCACTTGGTAATTGTTCTACATGTTGGCAATCATGGGCTAACCCTAGCGGGTAAGGGCCTTGTTTATGCTGATGCCACTGACTAAGAGTGCGATCATAGTAGCCCCCTCCCATACCTAAGCGTTGCCCGGAGTTATCAAAAGCCACCAATGGGGTGCAAATAATATCTAATTCATTCACAGGTTTGACTGCTCGCACATCGAGAACGGGCTCTGAAATTTGATAGCGATTTTTACGCATAGGGGTGTTCGAGGTGTAGTGAAGAAATAACAAGTGTCCTTTGCTAAAAGGATGCAACACTGGTAGATAAACAGATTTTCCGTTTTGCCATAACCAGTCGATAATGGGGTGAGTGCTGATTTCACCGTCATTGGTCAAATAAAGCGCAATATGTTGACTCGCCAGAAATTGTTGGCATTGCTTAATTTGTTTAAGTAATTGTAGGCTAGCGTGCCTTTGTTGTTCTGGAAGAAGTTGTTGTCGCTGTATGCGGATCTGTTGTCTGATTTTTTGTCGTGGGGTTACAAGCTGTGGTGTCATTTGGCTCAATCCTTGAGTTGGGATTTTGCTAAATTGTATGAATATGTTAATGAAATGGGAAGTAAAACAGAGGAGTTCCCCAAGGTGCCGTTGCGAAATAATGCCCTTGAACCAGACGTTCAAGGTGGATCGGCAACATTAACCGTAGGCTTCTCAGTCGAGCTGAGCATGCTCAATAGCTAATAAAAGCAGATCCTGGGTATTTGCTTATCGGCTCGGGGACGTTCATTCACTGACGCACACCCCAGGGTTAATTCATTATCAACGCTTTGGATAATTTTGCAATGCTTTATCTAATTTTTCTTCTAGTGCACTGATCTTATTGGATAAAACGCCAGCGCTTCCGTTATGTTCTAGTCGCTCTGCATGTAACTCGTTGCAGATGTTAAGCCCTGTAAAGAGTAACAGTTGCTCTACATTGGATACTTTAGTGCGCTCTGACATATCTTTCAAGCGTTGGTCAAAATCAGAAGCGGCAGCACGAAGTGCATCCTCTTGACCAGTTGGGCAATTAACTTTGATATTTCTGCCGAATACTTGAATTTCTACAGCCTGAGTACTCATAAATCTTCGGTTTGCTCCATGCCTAATGGGTATTCATTCCGCTTTTGCTTGTCGCCAAATCATAGGAAAAGCGGTTACAACATGCAAGCGGCTATACTTCACTTTGTGCTCAATAGCTTCTAACTAAACAGATATTAATCACACCAAATTGATGGGTGGTTAACTATTGAACGTTATGCTCGGCGTTATGATTTGCCGAACAGAGCTTAAGTGTTAGCATAACACAGGCGGTTACTGACCCATTGTTATTTCTGCTTTAGAAATTCAGTAAAAATGTAATTATTGGTGTTTGCTTGATTTGAATTATTTAAATCAAGTGGATATAGCAATGTGAAAGTAACAATAGAGCGCTTTGTTCGTTGTTTGATCTAAAAATAAAGGTAATAAACCATGAGTGAAATAACCCTACCTACATACCAAGCTGTTGAATCTGCCTTAAAAGAGCAAGGGCTTGCAGCGGCACCTGCTGAATTACATGGTTTATTAAGTGGCATGATTTGCGGTGGTTTAGCGATTGATGATGAAAGCTGGGTTGGACCTGTTAGTGATTATGCCAACGAAGGTGAGCCATTAACCGACGGCGCTAAAATAATGATCCGCTCTTTGTTTACGACAACAGCGAATGAGCTGTTTAGTGGTGGCTTTGAGTTTTCATTACTGATGCCAGATGATGATGAGCCATTAATGATGCGAGCAGATGCATTAACGGAATGGGTTACTAGCTTTATTTCTGGTTTAGGACTGATGGATCTCCAAAAGAACCAATTATCTGAAGCTGTCACTGAAGCTTTAGCTGATCTTCAAGAGATCGCTCAGTTAGGTATTGATGAAGATGACGATATAGAAGAACAAGCAGCCTTATTTGAACAAGTTGTTGAGCATGTTCGTATGTGTGTATTGAGTTGTCACTCTGAATTAGGTCAGCGTCCTGTTGCTGAAGATACAGAGGAAAAACCAACGTTACACTAAACGTTGTTTTGTGAAGGGATAAATAGTGAAGCACTATGATGTTGTAATTGCTGGTGGTGCAATGGCAGGAGCGAGTCTTGCTATCGCATTAGATGTATTGAGTCGTCACTCATTACGTGTTGCAGTGGTTGAAGCTGTGATGCCTGAGTTTGATACTCATCCGGGTTATGATGCAAGAAGTATCGCGTTATCGTATGGCACGACCCGTTTACTGGATAACATTGGTATGTGGTCAGCCTTGCGTGATGTTGCAACACCGATAAACGATATTCATGTTTCAGATCGTGGTCATGCAGGCATGGTCCGAATTTCATCACAAGAGCAGGCGGTTGATGCGCTAGGTTATGTGATTGAACTTGCAGATGCTGGTGAAGTTTTTCATCATAAACTGCAGCAGCTAGAAAATATTGATCTATATTGTCCTGCCAGTGTTAAGCAAATTGAGCGCAGCGTAGATAACGCAACTATTGAGCTTGATAACGGTGAACGCATACAGGCGTCATTGCTGGTGGCTGCTGATGGGGCTATTTCTCATTGCTGTCAGTTGGTGAAGCTTGGTCGCTCAGACTATGATTTTGAACAAACTGCTATTATTGCCAATATTACAACCTCTGAGCCTCATTATAATCAAGCATTTGAACGCTTTACAGAACATGGTCCGGTTGCCTTACTGCCAATGTCTCAAGGGCGAAGCTCTTTAGTATGGTGTGTACCACCAGAGCAACAACAAGTGATCATGGATTTATCTGACGCAGAATTTCTTGCCAAGTTGCAACACGCGTTTGGGTGGCGTTTAGGTGCGTTAGTCCAAACGGGTAAACGCTCATGCTATCCATTGTTACTTCGTCAATCAAACTCGCTTGTATCGCATCGTTTTGCCGTGATTGGTAATGCGGCACAAACATTACATCCTATCGCAGGACAAGGATTTAACCTCGGTATTCGAGATGTAGTGACACTTGCAGAAGAGATCGTTTCAGGTCGTCAACAGGGTAACGATATAGGTTTACCTGAGGTGTTAGGACGTTATCGTGAACGCCGTATGCCTGATCGTCAAAATACCATTATGATGACAACAGGATTGGTAAACTTATTTGCTAATGATAATCCATTGCTGACAGCTGGACGAAATATCGGTTTGGTTACAATGAATCTTTCAAACACATTAAAAGCACCGCTATTGCGTCGTGCTATGGGACAGGTAGAACGATAGCTATGATGCAAAGTGTTGATGTCGCGATTATTGGCGGCGGAATGGTGGGGCTAACGTTAGCGGCAGCATTGGCTGAAACTGAACTTCGAGTTGCCGTTATTGAAGGACATTTACCCGATCCTCAATTGCAGTCATTACCTGATTTACGTGTATCGGCATTAAGCCGTGCCAGTGAACGTATTTTCCGTCGCTTAGGCGTATGGGAAGGGATTGCAAGTCGTCGTATGAGCCCATATTCGGAAATGACGGTATGGGAGCAAGATAGCTTTGCTCAAATCCATTTTGATGCACAGCGATTAGCGCAGCCTGATCTGGGGCATATTGTTGAAAATCGAGTTATTCAGCTTGCCTTATTAGATCGTGTAAAGCAGCTTAGTAATGTGACTTTATTAGCGCCAGAGCGCTGTGAAAACATCGCGTTTGGTGAATCAGAAGCCTGGCTAACATTAGCCTCTGGTAAACATCTGACGGCGAAGTTGGTTGTTGGTGCTGATGGGGCAAACTCTTGGGTACGTCAGCAACTCGATATTCCATTAACCCATTGGGACTATGGTCATAGTGCCATTGTGGCCAATATTCGTAGCCAAGAGCCACACATGAAAGTGGCACGACAAATTTTTCGGCCACAAGGGCCGTTAGCCTTTTTACCGTTATCTGAACCTGATTTATGCTCTATTGTGTGGTCTGTACCGCCAGAAGAAGCTAAACAATTATGTGATATGTCGGATGAGTTGTTTAATCAGCATCTAACGACTGCATTTGATAATCGCTTAGGTTTATGTCGCGTCGAAGGTGAGCGTCAAGCATTTCCACTGCGTATGCGTTATGCGCGTGATTTCGTTCGTGAACGGGTCGCGTTAGTCGGTGATGCTGCACATACTATTCACCCCTTGGCTGGACAGGGAGTAAACCTTGGTTTGCTTGATGCAGCGGCTTTGGCACAAGAGCTAAAAGCATTATGGCTAGCAGATAAAGACATTGGTAAACAGGCGCATTTACGTCAATATGAACGTTGGCGTAAGGCTGAAGCGGCGAAGATGATCACTGCGATGCAAGGGTTTAAAGATCTGTTTTCAGGTTCAAATCCAGCGAAAAAACTATTCCGTGACATCGGCATGTTAGTAGCAGATAAAGCACCAGGTGTGAAAGACGAGTTTATGCGTAAAGCGTTAGGTTTGAGTGGTGAATTACCAGAGCTTGCTCGCTACGAAAAATAACATGCGTGTTACTGAATGTTGAAAAAGTCACCTGATGGTGACTTTTTTGTTTTTCGTGACTAACAAAATGGATTTTTTCACCTACAGTAAATATCAGAGATAAATAATGTGCGTTAATTTATATAGATCTGACATGGTGACAGTAGTGTTTTAACGATTCCCGCTACTTTTATAAGGATGTGAAAATGAGTTACGTTCCTCTTGAATTACAATATACCCATAGCCATGAATGGATTCGTTCTGAAGGTGATGGGATTTATACTATTGGTATTACCGACCATGCTCAATCATTGCTTGGGGATATGGTTTATATTGAATTACCTGACATTGAATCGTCCACAGATGTGGGGGAAGAGTGTGCGATGGCTGAATCGGTAAAAGCGTCCTCAGATATTTATGCCCCCTTGTCTGGTGTTGTGATTGCTATTAACGATGAATTAGATTCGGCGCCAGAGCTCGTCAATAGTGATCCTTATGGTGACGGTTGGTTATTTCAGATTAGGGTGAATGATGATAACGAACTGAATGATTTATTAATGGCGGAAGACTACGCCACCATTATTGTTGAAGATGAAGAGCTGTAAGATCAAAAAAGCCCATTTTGATATGGGCTTTATCGTTAGCAATAGTGTTTAAGCTTCATAGGTTTCACGTAAGCGTCTTACTTCTAAATTCACCTCATTCACGGTATCGTAATGACGTTTCTTTGCTTTGATAGGAACCAGTAGTAAACCATTTTCAAAATGGTACCCACCGCGTCCGTCAATGTAGAGGCGACCACTAAATAAGCGACTGATATGTTTGGCGATTAATTTTGGTAAGTAGCGTTTAAACATCCGCATAATACTGCTAACTCCAACCTTCCTGGCTATTGACGGCGCTAAGTATAGCAGTTTGTGCATGACACTTCTGTGACATAATTAGCATATGCTGTTTCCTATATGTAACTATCTAACTTATTAATTAGCAAATAAATAAAAATCCAGACAATTGTTCTGATTTTAAGGTTTTTGGTATTGTCGAATAAAATAAATAGATTCTATTTTTTTAAGGTCGTTCGCGTCATCTTCACGCCTGTTATCTTCTCTTCGCTACAATATCCGCGCATGGTACTTTCATCTTCATTGTTTTTTAAAGCCGTTATATTGGGATTTTATTTTGTGAATTTATAAATCATCAATGTGTTTAGATAAGAAAAATTTTTATTGCTTGTTACGTATCTAGATCAAAGTAATGTTTTTGGCATACGCTAATAATTCACCATAGTTAGATGGATAAGGTGAACTATGGCTAGGCCTAAGATTGAACGTCGAATAGGATGTCGTCCTGCGTACAGTTGCTTTAAGCCCAATGGCGTACCGATGAAAGAACTCGTGTCATTACGTTTAGATAGCGATGAATTAGAAGCACTTCGGTTAGTTGATATGCAAGGTTTGCAACAGCTAGAAGCGGCAAAGCAACTCGGTGTCTCTCGTCAAACATTAGGCAATATAGTGGCATCGGGACGAAAAAAAGTGGCGCAAGTGTTAGTTCAAGGGTTGGCGTTAGAACTTGACGGTTATATCCCAACACCATGAACGCTTTTATTTTGATAAGTGATAAAAGCGATCATATTCGTTGTGAGCGCTCGGTTAAGTGAGTGAGGAAAAATTATGGCAATGGCGATTGCGTTAACACCCCGTGAGCAGGTTGCAGGGCACTTTGGTAAAGCGGCTGTTTTTGTTATTTACGATCAACAAGGACAGCAAGTGGCTAGAATTGAAAATACAGGTAGTCGCGAACTAGGCTGTAAGCATAAAAAAATAATCCAAAGTCAACTGGTTGAGTATGGCGTGTCTGAAATAGTCTTAGGTAATATTGGTCAGCGTTCACTGGCTCGATTATTACATGCAGGCTTTCATGTTAGTCGAGTTGCACCACGCACAACATTGGCTGATGTGTTATCAGGTAGCGCAGTAAAAGAAGCGTTAACATCGGCAGAGCAAGGTCGAGATTGTAAGCGTGAAAAAGGCGCATGTGGCTGCGGTTGCGGCACTAAAAAGAAAGCGCCTGTTGCTAAAGTAGGGATGTCATCATTATCGCCTGTTAGCGGTTTAACAAAAATTGGAGGTTTTAAGTTGTGACCACATTTCTGTTAACACTAGGTATTTTTCTGCTTGTTATTTTTGCTATGGCGATAGGTTGGTTTTTAAAACAACGTACCATCAAAGGCAGTTGTGGTGGTTTAGCCAACGTGGGTGTTGATAAAGAATGTAACTGCGATGAACCTTGTGACGAACACAAGTTATACCAAATTCAAGAACCTCAATCGGGTAAGTAGTCGTAGAAAGCAGAGTATGCATGACTCTGCTTTTTTGTTATCCGTTATTATTGCTGGAGTTGTTTTACCTGTTCGATAACCGTACTGGCAACTCGTTGACGTAGCCACTCATTACGAGGGTGAGTGCCATTGCGATGTAGCCATAATAAACGAATATCGAAATCTGCAATATCGACAGGGGTTGGGCATTGGGTCAAATCATCATGAAACAGATCTAATTGTGCCATTAAGCGAGAAACCACACACAGTAAATCCCTTCCTTTGAGTAAATGGCGGATGGTCAAAAAGTTACGTGAACCTACCGCGACTTGACGTTGTAAGGCATGATTTTTTAGTTGCTCATCAACTTGGGTAGTGAGTTGTCCATCTGGTGAAACTAATGCATGCGGATGCGCACTATATTGTTCTATGGTGATAGGGGCATTGAGTCCGGTTGCTTTGCTATCGAATAAACAAACATGATCTTCGGTATATAAATATTGGCTACTAATGTCTTTGCCCATATTTGTCATTGAGCCAATCACCAAGTCTAATCGTTGATCATTAAAAACGGTTTGATAGTTATGCCGATCAACATTAAAGAAGCTGAGATGACTATGTGGTGAGCAAGTATGAATGGCATCAAAAATGGCGGGGGCGAAAAGTAACTCTGCGTAGTCGGTTAGGCCTATTTTAAACGTTCCAGTGAACAGCTCTGGCTCAAATGTGCTCGGTTGTAATAACTCTCTAGTGATTAAGTTTAGAATTTTTTCGACAGTGACCGAGAGCTCTAACGCTTTTTGTGTTGGGATCATATTATGTCCTTGACGTTCAAATAAAGGATCGTCAAGGAGTTGCCTTAAACGAGACAAATTATGACTCATGGCAGATTGTCCAATCGCAAGTTTGTTTGCTGCCTTCGTAACACTTTGTGTTTCCAATAGAGCGGAAAAGGAGATCAGTAGGTTGAGATCAACCCCACGCCAGTTGATATCTTTTTTATGTGAAGGAGAAACAGACATAGTGTGGAATACCTAGTAAGAAATAACATTAATAAGCGAAATTGGCACAATAAAAGAGCGAGTATCAAAGAGTGCTAATTGCAAGAGTAAAATATGAAACAAATTGCAATTGATAAAAAACAGCTTGTGAGTTCGCCTTGTTTTATATCGATTATCTGTTTTTTTATCAAGCTGGTGCCTTTTTAATCTGTAGAGTAATACTCGGACTTATCAGATAAATAGGGATGATGATGGCTAGAACACGTACTAAGAAAAAACCAAAGGTTTGCCTTGTTCTACAAGGTGGTGGTGCATTAGGTGCTTATCATATTGGCGCGTATCAAGCACTGGAAGAAGCGGGATACACACCAGACTGGTTTGCTGGCATTTCTATCGGCGCGTTGAACAGTGCCATCTTGGCTGGCAATGAACCTGAAGATCGTTTAAATAAATTGGCTGACTTTTGGGATCGTATATCAAGACCTGAGACTGATGTTGATTTATTACCAGCCATGGCACCGATGTTTAATACTTTTAGTGCATCTCAAGCATTAACAATGGGCCAACCTGGCTTTTTTGTACCTCGTATTATTAATCCATGGTTGTCATTGCCTGGTGAATCAGCAACCAGCTTTTATGATACTAGCCCGTTATTTTCCACTATCGATGACCTGTCTGATTTTTCTCTTATTAATCAACAGAAAGCCCGTTTAACTGTTGGCGCAACAAGTGTCACCAAGGGAGAGTTGGTATTTTTTGATAGTCATACACAGCCATTACAACCCGCTCATGCTATTGCGAGTGGATCTTTACCACCCGGTTTTCCAGCCACCAAAATTGGTGATGATCATTATTGGGATGGTGGGTGCGTTTCCAATTCACCGATCAATGGTATTTTAGATTTAGCTGAAAAAGATGAAGATTTACTCGTCTTTATGGTTGATTTATGGAATGCGAAAGGTGAATTACCACAAACCATGAGTGAAGTGTTATGGCGTGAAAAAGAGATCCAATACGCGAGTCGCTCTTGTGAGCATATTGAAGCGCTTGTAGCAAAACGTAATCTTGATCATATTTTAGAACATTCAAAAGATGTTGTTGATAGTGAACAAGTGCCTGATGTGGTGTCACTAAAAATAGGCAGGCATATTGATATCGTGCATATTACGTTTGATCCACTGAAAGGCCATATTCCATTAAGTGATGCAGAGTTCTCACGTCGTTCTATTCGTTTACGCCGTGAAGCCGGCTATGAAGATATGACGAAAGCCATTAAAGAATCGCCATGGACGCAAAGAAGTAAAAAATTACCCACGCATTATCATCCACGCCAAGACCACGGTGGATGGGTAGAAGATGATGAGATAAGTAAAGCCAGTTAACGTGTTAGAATTAAATGAAAGCCCCTTAGTTTGGGGCTTTATTTTTAATGGATTAGTCTCGGCTGATATCACCAAACATAGGATCACATAAGATCACTAAATCATCGGTAGCTAACTCAAGCCCAGCCATACGATCACCACTACTAATGTTCACTTTAGTATGTTGCTCTATTTGATGATCGAAAATAATAGGTAGTGGGCGTTTCAAGCCTAATGGCGCAACCGTGCCAATGACTAAACCTGTGATTTTTTCAACATCAGACGCATCAGCACAGGTCATACGACGACAACCAAATAGCTCACGGACTTTCTTAGGATCAACAGCATTCGGGCCTGGTACACAGGCTAAAACATGAAACCCTGCCATATCTTTGAGCAAAATGGATTTGACCAGTTGCTTTGGGTCAACCCCACGTTCTTGAGCCGCTTCCTCTATGGTTTTTGCTGGCTTGCTGTGATGAAGAAGGCGAAAATCAACGCCTTCTTCTTCAAGAAAACGGGTAACAGCAGTATCGATAGAATTATGCGTCATCATCTAAAGCGTAAGGTAATGGATGTTTTTCCCAGATAGCATCTGGTTGTAATGCAAATCGAAATTGTGCATCGTCATCGAGATCGTTTGGTAATACCACTAAAGCTAACGCTTGTTGATCATTAAATTGGTAGCCAGTGATAACCGTACCACCTTTACGCCAGTTTTCACCAACGCTACGTTCAAGTGCATCACCTGCCTGTGGGCATTGTGTGGATTCACCGCTCACGATGTACATTGCGCGTTTGTTAATACCACGGTATTTTGCACGAGCAACCGTTTCTTGGCCTGTGTAACACCCTTTTTTAAAGCTAATACCATTAACCGCCTGAAGGTTCATCGCTTGTGGAATAAATTCAAGTTCAGTTACTGCTTCAACACGGGGGAGGGCTGCTTTTATATCGTATAAGTTCCACAACGCAGCATCGGTTAGCGTTGCGTTAGCCGCAAAGTGTTGAGCAACCGTTTCAGCATGCTCAGGTGGTGTGATAACAAACCAACGTAAGTTATCTACTTTTACCGCGGTTGCTGTGTCGTTATGACGGACATCATCATTACCTGTAAAGTAGTTATCAATCGCGTTTTGAGCTTGTTCTCCACTAAGACCTAGGACTACGTCAGTTGATTGATTAATGTCGGTTTTAGAGAAAACCGCGTATTTTTTTAGCTCAGGGATCTGGGTTGCCATGACAGTTTGGCGTTGAAGATAACCATAGCCATTGTCGATATGGAAAATACGCATCACAGTACGCATTTTACCTTTTGCATCACAATGTGCTGCTAATGTTGATTTACCCGCTTCTAGTGATACAAGATCACAGGTTAACTGACCTTGTAAATAGGCTTTACTGTCGGCACCAATTAACGTGACCATCCCCCAGTCATCAAGCTTACTTAATGCTAAAGCTGGAAGAGGATCTTGCGATGATAAAGCAAGGGGGGAAAACGTTAGATTTGTTGACCAAGTACTCATATCTCTGTCCACAGAATGTTGTCATTATTACGACATGGTATACCAAGTAAATGAAATAATTAACCATCGTCTCGCTGTGGAAATCAGACAAGAGTCATTGAGAGGGGATTTATCGTTTTCATGTCTCATCTTTAATGATTGCTTGTTTAAGCGCATGGTCGGGAAGTGATGTCACTGCTACTATAAATAGCTGTTTCTCTTTGTTTTAAATCTACAGCATTAAATAGGTTTTTAGTTCTAGTTATCGAGGTTAAATATGTTAAGCGCGGAAGATAAAGCACGAGTTAAATGGGCATGCCGACGTGGAATGCTAGAGTTAGATGTGATTATTATGCCGTTCTTTGAAGAGCGTTTTGATGAACTATCAGAGCAACAGCAGCAAGATTTTATTAATCTATTAACGTGTGATGATCCTGATCTTTTTACATGGGTGATGAAACACGGCCGCAGTGAAAATGAAGCCCATGCAAATATGGTGGATATGATTGTTGCTCACAACAACAGTAAATTACGCTGATCTTTATTTATTCCCATCTAAATTACAGATAGCCACATTAACGGTAGCTTACCTGTGTGTGGCTATATTCCTCTTATTCTCAAGTTCCTTACTTATTCTTCCTATTACTTTGATTTTGTGTGAGAAGCTGTATGACGAATACCTTAATTCGGCGATATACAGTTATCGATTACAAGGGCGTTTGCGACTTTCTTCTGTGGGGGAAGTTTATTATCAACAGCAACGAGGTCGCGTGATTTATGCTCGCCCGTTAACCCGTTGGTTGATCATATTTAAAGTGGAGGGGCTATCTCATCGTTGGGTTATTGTCTGGCGTGATAGTTTGTCCGAACGTCATTATCGCCATTTAAAAATGTTTACTTATCTTTACTTCTCGTTCCGTTAATTTTGGAAAGCCTCAGTTTGTACTAGTTAGATTGTGAGCTGAATTCAGAGTTTTTATCTTTATTTAAAATTTTTATTACATTTTTATTTCAATTCGCGGTAAAAATATATATTGATAAAAATAATAATAAATATAAAAACAGGAATTAAAAATGAAAATAAAACATAAGTTAATGGGGCTCAGTGTTATCTCTGTTATCGCTTTAGTTTCTGTACTTGCTATGAGTAAACTAGCTAACGACAGAGTTGAAACTATCGGTCATGTGGTGCAAGGGATAGGTCAACTAGAAGTAACATTGCTTAACTTAAGGCGTAATGAAAAAGACTTTTTGATGCGTAAGAACTTGAAGTATCGCGCTAAGTTTCAAAATAATATCAGTTTATTCAAGCAACAACTCTCTCTCTTAAATCAAGAGTTATCCGATCTGTCTATCGCTGTTCCTGAACTTGATAAATTGCCTGTTGCGATGACAAATTACCAGCAAAAAATGATGGCGTTAATTTCAGCCTATGAGGTGCAGGGCTTAGATACTTCGCAGGGTAAATACCGCACCTTTTTATCTTCTTCTGAAAAAATCAATCAGTTAGTGGTTGAGAAAGACATCAATGCGCCAGCATTATATGAACTTATTCAAACGGCTAAGTTGTTTGTTCTTACTGGTGATCCTGAATACGCCACGTTATATCAACAACAGTTGGCGAAGAATAACGCCCAGTTTATGGCTGATTATGGCAATGCATTTAGTGTTTTTACCGCCGCTGTTGAGGCTGTATTACAACAAAAAATGATTATTGGGCTCAGTTACAACCAAGGATTACGAGGAGATATTCGCACTCAATCCCATTTGGTTGAAAAGACATTTGCGACTGTTAGTGAGCGGTTGACGCAGCTGATTGATGAGCAAAAACAAAAGATTATCGCGATAACCAGTGTGGTTGTAATTATAATTATAGCGCTATTACTTGGCTTATCGTGGGTTATTAGTATGTCGATTCAACGCCGGTTAACCAGTTTAAGTTCGTTAATGGCTCAAATTGCAAAGAGCCATGATTTAAGTTTACAAGCAGATCAAAGCGGTAATGATGAATTTAGTCAAATGGCTCAAAATTTTAACTATCTATTAGCACATTTACGTCAGTTGATTGGAAATGTAAAAGCCGCTGTAGAGCAACTAAGCGATGCATCAGGATCATTACAGCAACGAAGTCGTGATACCGAAAAGGCAATGAAACAACAACAAGAAGAGACTAATTCTGTTGCCACTGCTATTACTGAAATGGGCATAACTATCCGTGAAATATCAAACAATACTGAAGTGGCAGCTGCGAATGCTGAGCGTAGCCAGCATATTGCACAAGAAGGTATTGATGAAGTGAGCGCGACGAAGGATCGTATTCGTTTATTGGCCGTGAATTTAGAAAATACCAATGGGGAAGTCGAAAGTTTATCGAGTTTATCTGAAGAAATTGGCTCAGTATTAGATGTAATAATGTCGATTGCAGAGCAAACGAATTTATTAGCATTAAACGCGGCAATTGAAGCGGCAAGGGCTGGGGAGCAAGGTCGAGGTTTTGCGGTTGTTGCTGATGAAGTTCGTTCTCTGGCATTACGTACACGCCAATCGACAGAAGAAATCACAACCATTATTAGTTCGTTACAGCGGCAAACAGATCAAGTAGTAACGCATATTGTGGATTGTCGCGAGCAGGGCGAAGCCAGTGTAGAGCAAGTTAATAGTGCTGAGCATAAGATTGCGAGCATTATGTCAGAAATGCAGCAAATTATGGATATGAGTACACAAATAGCGACTGCTGTGGAGCAGCAAAGTATCACTTCTGAAGATATTACGGTGAACATTACTTCTATTCGAGATATTACAGAAAACAATTTTCAGGTTGCTCATCAAAATGCCGTGGTAGCAAATGTAGTGGCAGAGCAAGCCGAAGAATTAGACAAAGCTATTACTGGCTATAAAGTGTAGTGGTTGTAACGAAAAAATCCCGACATTTGGTCGGGATTTTTATTGAAGCTGGCTACTGGTAACTTAGCGATTTTCAGGTACTAATACGGTGGGTTTGGCATTTTCGTCTAACTCTGGGTAATCCAGGGTATAGTGAAGACCGCGGCTTTCTTTTCGCTCAATAGCACAACGAATGATGAGCTCAGCAACTAATACAAGGTTACGTAGTTCAATTAAATTGTTTGAAACTCGGAAATGGCTGTAATACTCGCTAATTTCATTTTTCAGTAACTCTATTCGGTGCATGGCACGTTCAAGTCGTTTGGTTGAACGGACAATACCGACATAATCCCACATAAATAAACGTAATTCGTGCCAGTTATGTTGGATAACGACTTCTTCATCCGAGTTACTTACTTTACTTTCATCCCATATTGGTAGCGCTGGTGGTATGACAATGGTATCCATTTTTGCTTGAATATCTTTTGCTGCTGACCAAGCATAAACCACACACTCTAGCAGTGAATTTGATGCCATACGATTGGCACCATGCAAGCCTGTGTAACTCACTTCCCCAATAGCATATAAGCCATCAATATCCGTTTTACCTTTTTTATCAACCATAACGCCACCACAGGTATAGTGAGCGGCGGGAACAATAGGAATAGGCTCTTTCGTGATATCAATGCCGTAGCTTTGTAGCTTTTCATCAATCATCGGGAAGTGTTTTTTAACAAAGTCTGCAGGTTTATGACTGATATCAAGGTACATGCAGTCAGCGCCTAAACGTTTCATTTCATAGTCGATGGCACGGGCAACAATATCACGAGGCGCGAGCTCTGCACGCTCATCAAATTCAGGCATAAAACGAGAGCCATCAGGACGACGTAAATACGCCCCTTCTCCACGCAGTGCTTCTGTTAGCAAGAAAGTCTGGGCTTCAGGGTGGAATAAACAGGTTGGGTGAAACTGATTGAACTCAAGGTTTGCCACACGACAACCAGCACGCCACGCCATGGCGATACCATCACCGGAAGAAACGTCTGGGTTAGAGGTATATTGATAGACTTTTGAAGCACCGCCAGTGGCTAGAATAACGAATTTAGCCCCCAGTGTTTCTACCATTTCTTTATCACGATTCCACACATAAGCGCCTAATACGCGGTTTGATTCGGTATCTGGATTAAGTTTTTTTTCAGTGATTAAATCGAGCGCATTATGACGTTCTAAAATGGTAATATTGGGATGATTACGGGCTTGATCTTGAAGTGAGGTCTGCATTGCCATGCCTGTTGCATCAGCGGCATGGAGAATACGACGATGGCTGTGGCCGCCTTCACGGGTTAAGTGAAAACGAGGGTTATCATCACTATCAGATTCTTCACGATCAAACGGTACGCCGCCATCAATCAACCACTGAACACATTCTTTAGCATTCTCGGCAATAAAACGAACGACGTCTTTATCACATAAGTGGGCGCCAGCAATAAGGGTATCTTCAACATGTGAATCGATGCTGTCTGATTCATCAAATACTGCAGCTATTCCGCCCTGTGCGTAATAAGTTGCGCCTTCATTCAGCGGTCCTTTACATAACACGGTAACATTGGCAGAAGAAGAAAGGTGTAGTGCTAATGATAGGCCAGCGGCACCGCTGCCAATAACCAGTACATCGCAGTTATGTTGATGAATCTGATTCATACTTGATCTCATATCCTTTTGTTATCTGTCCGTATCCTAACAAATTCACGTCAAATTAGCATGAAAATTGTACGACAAATAAGTTTTATAGACGATTAAGTATTCAAATATATCGCATGACAATTTTTATACCTAGCGTCAATGCGCGAACGAATGGCGATAAAAGGTGAATAACAAAAAACTTATGTCACGTAATAATCCTAAAACTTGTTATTAATTTTGCTTTTTTCACGCTGAAAAGCCCGTTAATATCGTGAATTAAGGTAAGATAGTGATCACTTATATACACCGTGCATAAGTCACAGTGATAAAATAATTAGTAAAATAAGCCGAAATTATTTAATGGGCGTAGGAACTTTGCCATTATCCTCCGGTCATAAGTAGTGCTCATGCTCATAAATATTTCATAACTCAATGATTTGTTTAAGGTGACACTCGGCTTATTTCGCGTTACGACGCCGAACAAATCATGATATAGCATTTTTGATAGAGCACTTAACGCAAGTATTTGTGGCTTTATTTAGCTAATGCAATATTGAGTAAAGACAGATATAGGAGTACACGCTCGAATGAGCGAGCAGCAAACTGATCAGGTATTAATTGAGCGAGTACAGCGGGGAGATAAGCAAGCTTTCAACCTTCTGGTTATTAAATACCAGAACAAAGTTTGTAACCTTGTATCACGTTATGTCAGTAATTCTGGTGATGTACCAGATGTGGCGCAAGAGGCGTTTATTAAGGCGTACCGAGCGTTGCCAACATTCCGTGGTGAGAGTGCCTTTTATACATGGCTCTACCGAATTGCAGTCAATACCGCAAAAAACTATTTAGTCGCTCAGGGGCGTCGTCCGCCTGCATCTGATGTTGATGCAGAAAATGCGGAATACTATGAAAGTGGTAGTGCGCTGAAAGAAATTTCGAACCCTGAGAACCAAATGTTGTCAGATGAATTGAAGCGGGTTGTTTTTAGCACGATTGAAGCGCTACCAGATGATCTCAAAACCGCAATCTCATTACGTGAACTGGATGGTCTAAGTTATGAGGAAATTGCAGAGGTAATGGGATGTCCAGTAGGTACAGTTCGCTCTCGTATATTCCGTGCACGTGAGGCGGTTGAAAAACGTATCCGTCCTCTCATGCAGCAATAATGTTGCACCCAACGGTGGAAAAAATGGCTGATAAAGAAAAGATCTCGGCATTACTTGATGGCGAAGAGCTAGATCAGAGCATTATAAATGCGCTGACTGTTGACAAAGAAGATGAGCTTATATGGCGTGACTATACCTTAATTGGTGATGTGTTACGCGGTGATGCTCCGCAATGCAAAGAATGGAATATTGCAGCGAATGTCGCATTAGCGTTAGACGATGAACCTGCCCATTCAGTTGGACATACTGAAACACCCGTTGCGGTTGTTGCAGAGCCAATTTCGCAAGCAATTGAAGATCAACCAACACCATTTAAAGCCAAGCACACGTTACCGTCATGGCTTACTCAATTTGGCCAAGTGGCCGTTGCTGCTTGTGTCTCTTTAGCTGTTATTGTTGGCGTCCAGCAGTATGATAATGAAGATAATTCATCAGGTTCAACTAACAATGATGTGCCTGTGTTACAAACCATTCCGTTTACAGGTAAAGCGGAACCGGTAAGTTTAAATACCAATATGGCAAGCAATACAGATCGTGCACCAACTGAAGCGCAGTTGATGGAGCAACGTCGTCGTATTAACTCCATGTTGCAAGATTATGAGTTACAGCTGCGTTTTAATGCGCAAGACGGCAGCCTTGATCACTCTTTACTTAAACAACATAATTCTGTGGCAGATTAATGAAAAAGATTCTGGTCGGTGCGATAGCATTGGTCAGCTTGCTTTTGCCTCTCCAAGCCTTTGCTGAAGCTGAAAAGCCTTCGGCAGAGGCTTTGTTGCTTCAAATGGAGCAGGCAAGCCAAAAGCTGAGTTACGAAATATCTTACATTCGAGTAAAAAAGAACAGTATTGATACCTTGCGTTATCGACATGCGTTAGAGGATGGTCAAGGCTATAGTCATTTACTCTACTTAAGTGGCCCTCCTCAAGAAGTGATTCAACGCGGTAATGAGGTGAGTTACTTTGAGCCCGGTCTTGATCCATTCACCGTAAAAAGTGCAAAAATAGTGGCGCCTATCATGCCGCTTATGAAGGCTAATATTCAAGAGTTAGCCCATTACTATGATTTCATTTCAATGGGCCGCGCACGAGAAGCGGGTGTTACCTGCGATGTTATCCGTATTGCACCCAAAGACGGCGAACGTTACTCATATTTAATATGGATTGATCAGCTAAGTCACTTAGTGATGCGTGCTGATTTATTAGATCGAAATGGTGATTTATTAGAGCAATTTCGCGCTGTTTCTTATGCGGTGAATCCGAAAGTGGCTGAAATGCTCAGCAAGTTAAAAACGGTAAAACTACCAGAAGTGGTAAAATTACCAGTACAAGAAAAAGCTAACCTTGATTGGAAAGTGTCATGGTTACCAGATGGCTTTAAATTAATTTCAGGCGATCGCCACCGCCTATTAATGACAGAGCGCCCGGTTGAAAGTCGGATGTACAGTGATGGTTTATTTAGCTTCTCTGTATATGTGTCTGATATTGATAGTTATGCGTTAAGTGGGCAACTTGTCCGTCAAGGTCGCCGAACATTGAGCAATATAGTTAAAGACAATAAAGAAATTACGGTTGTCGGCGATATTCCGCCACCAACAGCAAGACAGATTGCAGAAAGTGTCACTTTCGATAACACTAAAGGGACACCCAATAAGGCAGTAAAAGGTAATTAGTCATGATGCGCACTTTAGCGACAGTGACCGCTGTTGAAAAAGGAATGGTAACGGTAAGTTGCCAGCAACAAACAAGCTGTGGCCATTGTGCATCACGTGATAGTTGCGGAACAGGCATTGTAACGAAAGCAATGCCTGGTCGTGTCCATGATGTAAAAATAGCGACGCAATCGCCGCTCTCTATCGGGCAGGTAGTTGAAATCGGCTTATCTGAGCGAAGTATGTTAAGCTCTGCCTTATTGATCTATATGCTCCCATTGCTTTTTTTACTGTTAGGCAGTGCATTGGGGCAATGGGTATTTGTTGATTTAGCCCACAGTAACGAACTGGGTGTTATCAGTTCTGCTGTTATTGCGACAACGTTAGGATTACTGATTGCACGGCACTATGCCAAACGCTTAGAAGGTAATTCAGCGTATAAGCCAACCCTTATTCGAGTTCTCGGCGCACCGATTTCATCAGATAAGCTGATAAATGCCGCATCGAAAGATAGCGAGTAGCGTTTAAATTCGGTAGAATCCGACAACTTGATCGTAAGATCCCATTCATTTTAATCACGAGCTAGTCACGCCATTCATGAAGCACATTCGTAACTTTTCGATTATCGCACATATCGACCATGGTAAGTCGACCTTATCCGACCGTCTAATTCAAGTTTGTGGCGGCCTTTCTGATCGAGAAATGGCTTCACAAGTTTTAGATTCTATGGATCTTGAACGCGAACGCGGTATTACCATCAAAGCCCAGAGCGTGACGCTCGATTACACGGCTAAAGATGGTGAAACTTATCAATTAAACTTTATCGACACACCGGGACACGTAGACTTCTCATACGAAGTTTCTCGTTCACTTGCTGCTTGTGAAGGCGCATTGCTGGTGGTTGATGCGGGTCAGGGCGTTGAAGCTCAGACTCTTGCTAACTGTTACACTGCCATTGAGATGGATTTGGAAGTAGTGCCAATCTTAAATAAGATTGACTTACCTGCGGCTGAACCTGAGCGTGTAGCTGAAGAAATTGAAGACATTGTTGGTATCGATGCTATTGATGCTGTTCGCTGTTCAGCGAAAACAGGCTTGGGTGTTGACGATGTTCTTGAAAAGATTGTTGAAGCAATTCCTGCACCTGAAGGTGATCCAGATGCGCCATTACAAGCGCTAATCATTGATTCATGGTTTGATAACTACTTAGGTGTTGTTTCTTTAGTTCGTATTAAAAACGGTAAGCTAAAGAAAAATGACAAGATTAAAGTTATGACCACAGGTCAAATCTGGGGTGTTGACCGTTTAGGTATTTTCACACCAAAACAAATTGATACAACAGAGCTAAATACAGGTGAAGTTGGTTGGGTTGTTTGTGGTATTAAAGATATTCTTGGCGCACCTGTAGGTGATACTTTAACGCTGGCAAAAGGTGGTTGTGAAACCGCGCTGCCTGGCTTTAAGAAAGTGAAACCGCAGGTATACGCAGGTCTATTCCCTGTTTCTTCTGATGATTATGAAAACTTCCGTGATGCTTTAGGTAAATTAAGCCTGAATGATGCGTCATTGTTTTATGAGCCAGAAAGCTCGTCTGCGTTAGGTTTTGGTTTCCGTTGTGGTTTCTTGGGTATGCTTCATATGGAGATTATTCAAGAGCGTCTAGAGCGTGAATATGATCTAAACCTGATCACTACAGCACCGACTGTAGTGTATGAAGTGAAGAAAACAGACGGCACAATGTTGTACGTTGATAGCCCAGCTAAACTGCCAGCAGTGAATGATATCGAGATTATGGGTGAGCCAATTGCTCGCTGTAATATTTTGGTGCCAAGCGAATACTTAGGTAATGTTATTACCTTATGTATTGAAAAGCGTGGTGTACAGGTTGATATGGTTTACCACGGCAATCAAGTTGCACTAACGTATGATATTCCAATGTCAGAAGTGGTTCTGGATTTCTTTGATCGCTTGAAATCAACATCTCGTGGTTATGCGTCACTTGATTATAATTTCCAGTGTTACCAAGAATCAGACATGGTACGTGTTGATATTCTTCTTAATGGTGAGCGTGTTGATGCACTTGCTATCATTACTCACAAAGATAACTCACAATCTCGTGGTCGTGATGTTGTTGAAAAAATGAAAGAGTTTATCCCTCGTCAGATGTTTGATATTGCAATTCAAGCCGCGATTGGTACGCATATTATTGCTCGCTCTACCGTGAAGCAATTACGTAAAAACGTAATCGCTAAGTGTTATGGCGGTGATATTAGTCGTAAGAAGAAACTGTTGCAGAAACAGAAAGAAGGTAAGAAGCGTATGAAGCAGATCGGTAACGTAGAACTGCCTCAAGAAGCATTCTTAGCGATTCTTCATGTGGGTAAAGATAAATAATTATCTTTAGCTAGTAAGCTTCAAAACGATTAGAAAGTGCTTATTTATTAATTAAATGGCACTTTCTTTTACTCTGACGCTCTAAATGGGGCAGAGCAGATCAACATTCTTCTGTTGGTCGGGTTAAACATAAGGGATAACATGGCAAACACTTTTTCTTTGATTCTGGTACTAGCTACGCTAGTAACAGGGATCATTTGGGCACTTGATAAGTTTCTTTGGGCACCGAAGCGTCAATTAAAAATAGCTGCAGCAGCTGAACAATCCGGTGGTCAAGTTGATGCTAAAACGCTAGAAAGTGTTGCGCCACAGCCTGCATGGGTTGAATCAGCAAGTTCAATGTTCCCTGTCATTGCTTTGATCATGGTATTCCGCTCTTTTATTTATGAACCTTTTCAAATTCCATCAGAATCAATGCTACCAACTTTATACGTAGGTGATTTTATTCTGGTTGAAAAATTTGCTTATGGTCTACGAGACCCTGTTTTCCACGATAAAATCGTCAGTACAGGTGAGCCAAAGCGTGGTGATGTAGTGGTGTTTAAATTCCCACCTCAGCCAAAGATTGATTATATTAAGCGTGTTGTTGGCCTACCTGGCGATACTGTTCGCTACAGTGAAGATAAGCAACTGTGTATTCAACCTAAAGGTACTTCAGTATGTAAACCGGTTAAATTAACCGATATGACTGATAGTGACTTTAAGCAAGGAATGGCACGTTTAGTTGAGTTTAAAGAACAACTGGGTGATGTTGATCACCATATTCTGATCAACCCATTACGTCGTGATCGTCGTATGGCATATGAGCCTCGTCCTGGTATTGGTGAGTGGGTTGTACCAGAAGGAAACTATTTTGTTATGGGTGATAACCGTGACAATAGTGCTGACAGTCGTTACTGGGGCTTTGTGCCAGAAGCGAATCTTGTTGGCAAGGCGGTAGCTATTTGGATCAGCTTTGAGTTTGATCGACAAGCAGATAGTTTACTTCCATCTTGGATCCCTACCGGTGTACGTTTTAATCGTATCGGTAGCATTAAATAATCGAGAGAAAATGACAACTCCAGCGAATAGGCTTCAGCGCAAGCTGGGCTACCAATTTACTAATTGTGAGTTGATGACATTAGCACTGACACATCGCAGTGCTAATGGCACCCACAATGAGCGCCTAGAGTTTTTAGGTGACTCTATTTTAAGTTTTGTTATTGCTGATGACTTATATCACCGTTTTCCTTCAGTGGATGAAGGTGATATGAGCCGAATGCGTGCAACACTAGTCCGTGGCAAAACATTGGCAGAGCTAGGTCGGGAATTCGAGCTTGGCGACCATTTGTTACTGGGACCTGGCGAGTTAAAGAGTGGTGGCTTCCGTCGCGATTCGATTCTTGCTGACTGTGTTGAAGCAATCATTGGCGCGATTTATCTAGATAGCGATGTTGAGCAAGTACGAAGTATCGTATTGGCTTGGTATAAAACTCGTCTTGATACGATTGAGCCAGGTATCAATCAAAAAGATCCAAAAACACGTCTTCAAGAGTGTTTACAAGGTCGTCGTTTACCGCTACCTGCATATACTGTAACTAAGGTACAAGGTGAAGCTCATAATCAAGAGTTCACAGTACAGTGTGACGTAACAGGTTTGGATAAACCTGTAATTGGCAAAGGCGGCAGTCGGCGCAAGGCAGAGCAGGCAGCAGCAGAACTTGCACTAAATCAGTTGGAATCATGACAGATAAACAACATTGTGGCTTTATCGCCATTGTTGGTCGACCGAATGTCGGTAAATCAACCTTGCTAAACCGTTTAGTGGGGCAGAAGTTATCTATTACTTCTCGTAAACCACAAACCACGCGCCACCGTATTATGGGTGTAGACACACGTGACGGCTATCAAGCTGTGTATGTTGATACTCCAGGATTGCACATTGAAGAAAAACGTACAATTAACCGTTTAATGAACCGTGCTGCAAGCAGTTCATTAACCGATGTTGAATTAGTATTGTTTTTAGTTGATGGCACTATGTGGACGGCTGACGATGAGATGGTATTAAACAAGCTGGCAAAGAGCCAGTTACCAACGGTATTGTTAGTGAATAAAGTTGATAACGTAAAAGATAAGCATGAGCTATTCCCTCACTTGCAAGAGCTTGCAAGTAAGATGGAGTTTGTTGATGTGATTCCGGTATCAGCAAAGCATGGTACAAACATTGATGCGGTAGAGAAAATCGTACGTCAGCACTTACCTGAGTGTGAGTACTACTTCCCTGAAGAATACGTAACTGATCGTTCTCAACGCTTTATGGCCTCTGAAATTATCCGTGAAAAGCTGATGCGTTTTACGGGTGATGAATTGCCATACGCTGTGACGGTTGAAATCGAGCGATTCGATTACAACCCTGAAACCGATGGTTTCGATATCAATGGTTTGATTCTGGTTGAACGTAAAGGCCAGAAGAAAATGGTGATTGGTAAAGGTGGCGATAAAATCAAAGTGATAGGGCGCGAAGCGCGTTTAGACATGGAAGACTTGTTTGAACGTAAAGTTTACCTTGAACTTTGGGTTAAAGTGAAATCAGGTTGGGCAGATGACGAACGTGCACTGCGTAGCCTTGGTTACATCGACGACTTATAAGGGTAGTAATGGAAGGGCTACAGCGTTGTTTTGTCCTTCATTCTCGTCCCTATAGTGAGACGAGCCTGATCCTTGATGTATTTAGCGAGGATCATGGCCGTCTTACTCTTCTTTCTAAAGGCGCTCGCCGTAAACGTTCTAATCTAAAAGGCACACTCCAACCTTTTACTCCCTTATTTATGAAGTGGAGTGGTAAAGGTGCGATGCCTGTTCTCACTCATGCCGAACCTATCAGTATAGGTTTACCCTTACGCAGCTATATTTTATATTCAGCAATGTATGTGAATGAAATACTGGTACGTGTATTGGGCAACCATACCCCTTACCCACAGTTGTTTCTGGATTATTTGAATGTGCTTAGAGAGCTAGCACAAGCGGATAACCCAGAGCCTGCTTTGCGCCGCTTCGAGCTTTCTTTGCTACATCATCTAGGCTACGGGATTGATTTTCTGCATTGCGCTGGTAGTGGATTAAGTGTTGAAGATGATATGACCTATAACTATCGCGAGCAGCAGGGGTTTATTGCTTCAATGAAAATTGGTTTATTAACCTTTCGTGGTAATGAATTAAAAGCCATTGCTGCGAGGCGATTTGAAACCCCAGAGCAGTTGCGCGCAGCAAAACGATTTACAAGGATGGCATTAAAACCGTATCTTGGTTCTAAGCCATTAAAAAGCCGGGAATTGTTTATCCCGCGAGGAAGGAGAATCGGAACATGAACAATATATTACTTGGCGTGAACATCGATCATATTGCGACATTACGTAATGCACGTGGTACACGTTACCCAGATCCTGTTCATGCTGCAGAAGTAGCCGAGCGAGCAGGCGCTGATGGCATCACTATTCATTTGCGTGAAGATCGTCGTCACATTAATGATCGTGATGTGCGTATTTTACGTGAGACGATCCAAACTCGCATGAATTTAGAAATGGCCGTCACTGATGAAATGGTGGCAATTGCGTTAGATGTTAAGCCTGAATATGTTTGCTTAGTACCAGAAAAGCGTGAAGAGTTAACCACAGAAGGTGGTCTAGATGTCGCAGGTCAACTTGAAAAAGTAAAAGCGGCAACAGAAAAACTTACAGCTGCTGGGATCAAAGTGTCACTTTTCATTGATGCTGATCGCGCGCAAATTGATGCAGCTCATGCATGTGGCGCACCGTTTATTGAGCTTCATACTGGGCAATACGCAGAAGCGACAACCGAAGAGGCACAATCGGATGAGCTGAAGAAGATTGCTGCAGGTGCAAGCTACGCTCACAATTTAGGTATTAAAGTAAATGCAGGACATGGTTTAACTTATCACAATGTTAAGCCGATAGCCGCATTGCCAGAGCTGTATGAACTTAACATTGGTCATTCTATTATGGGACGAGCAATGTTTGATGGGTTAGAAAAGTCAGTGGCTGATATGCGTTTGCTAATGCAGGAAGCGCGTGGTTAATGGCGATTGTTGGTTTAGGGACTGATATTGCTGAAATTGAGCGAGTCGAAAAAGTCTTTGCTCGCTCAGGTGATGCGTTCGCCCAGAAAATACTGTCTAGCTCTGAGCTTGAACAGTTTCAGCAATTGAAGCTAAAAGGGCGCTTTTTAGCAAAACGTTTTGCGGTAAAAGAAGCAGCATCAAAAGCACTCGGTACCGGTATTGCGTGTGGCGTCTCTTTCCATGATTTTACGGTTAAAAATGATGAGCGTGGTAAGCCATTACTGAGCTTATCAGGTAAAGCAAATGAACTAGCGCAAGCAATGGGCGTGAATCATGTTCACCTTACCATTGCTGATGAGCGTCATTACGCTGTTGCAACGGTCATTTTAGAACGTTGAATCGTGATTCGTTTTTCACGTTAATAAATAAAAAGCGGTAGATAATATATCTACCGCTTTTTTGATCGTTAGCTTATCTGTTTTAAAACAAAAACGGGTTAGTTTCGATAGTCTTTAGACGCTTTGACAATGTTATCCATTTCATCAACCAGCTCTAATAGCTCTGGTTCAATATTGGACAGGGTTGCATTAGCCTTAAGTGCGGTTTCAATTTCCAAACATAAATTCTTCAGGCGTGGAACACCGCTGTAAGCGCAGCTACCGTGTAATTTATGAATCGGTGGCCAGAGTTCAACATCTTTACCATCCAGTGCTTCATTTACCAGCATTTCTACCTCAGGCATGAAATCAAGCAGCATTTGCAGCATGTCATAGGCTAAATCTTCTTTTCCTGCCGCTTGTTTTAACGCTAAATCCCAATCAAAACTAACGTGGTTATTGTTTATTACTGGAGCGACATCATTAACTTGTCCTTCAAGCGTCACTGGCATTCTGTTTACAGATGGTGGCGTTGCTTGTGCTGCGGTTGGGGCAATCCATTTTGCTAAAATTTGCTGCAGAATCTGCTCTTCAATCGGTTTGGTGAGGTAATCATCCATACCTGCATTGATTAAGCGCTCGCGCTCACCTGCCATAGCATGAGCGGTAACAGCAATCACTGGGGTATTTTTATTAAGTGCTGTTTCATGGATTTTCTGACAGGCTGTCACGCCATCCATTTCCGGCATTTGAATATCCATAAAGATCAAATCAAAGGCTTTACTTTGAGCATATTCAACCGCTTTTTTACCACCGGTTGCGGTAATAACGGTTTCTACTCGTTCACCAAGTAGTGCAGAAATCAGTTTTAAGTTCGCTGGGTTATCATCAACCGCCATCACCGTTAGTGGTTGTAGTGTTTCGGTAGTGGTGGGTAATAAAGGTACTTCTAATTCACTTTGCTGCTCATCATCATTATCGCAGAGTGCTTCAAACAGTTTACGTTGCGCCAGCGGTTTACCTAGACAGGCCGACACACCTGTTTGGGTCAGTTTTTCTGATAACGCAAGTTCTGTTGTCGGTAAGCAAACCAAGACCTTTTCAGCGGTTTGCTCTGCTTTAAATACATCATTGAGTATGACTGGCAGTGGTGGCTGCTCACCCGGCGATAAACACAATAGAGCGAAGTCATGGTGATCAATATCATCAGGCATAGAAGCGCGGTAAGTAACATGTACGCCTGCTAACATTAGACGTTGCTGTATCACTGATGCTGCTTGCATGTTGGCCTCAACCAGAAGTAATGACTTACCTTCAAGTGAAGTGGTATCAATAGGCTGTGATACAGGTAGATCTGTTTTGTTCATTTTGATGGTGAACCAGAAGGTCGAGCCTTGGTGTAAGCGACTAGTTAAGCTCACTTCACCGCCCATTTGACTTACCAGTTTCTGGGTGATCACTAGACCTAATCCTGTACCGCCATAACGGCGAGAAATACTGGCGTCGGCTTGGCTAAATGCTTGGAATAATTGCGCTTGCTGACGCTCTGAAATACCAATACCAGTATCGCGGACCATAAATTGCAGGGCGATATTATTATCGACTTCGGATTTTAACTCGACAGAGACATCAATATTGCCATGCTCGGTAAACTTAACGGCATTACCAATTAAGTTAGTGACCACTTGCTGAATACGTAATGGGTCACCAATTAAGCCTGCTGGAATACGATCGTCAATCTTCAGTGTCAGCTCTAGGCCTTTTTCGTGGGCACTTGGTGCAAGTAAACGCATGACTTCATCGAGTGAATCTGTAAAGTCGAAAGGAATGTTTTCCAGTAACAGTTTACCCGCTTCGAGCTTCGAGAAATCGAGAATGTCATTGATGATGGTCAGCAGGTTATTGGCTGAATTCTCAATCGTTAATAGGTAATCTTTCTGGCTAGTATTCAGTTTGGTTTTGAGCATTTGTCGGGTAAAGCCAATGACCCCATTTAGCGGAGTGCGGAGCTCATGAGACATATTGGCTAAAAACTCTGATTTCACCCGTGCCGCTTCCTGCGCACGCTTTTTCGCAATATCTAATTCAACGTTCTGAATTTCTAGCTGCTCTAAGGTTTCACGTAGATCGGATGTTGCTTGATCGATACTTTGTTGCATTTCAATGTGGTATTCCGACAACGAAATTGCCATAGCATTAATACCGTTTTTCAGGGTATCTAATTCGCCCAACAATCGGCCTTCAATTCGAATATCAAGGTGGCCGCGACGGATCCTATCTACCACACTGATCATATGAGAAATGGGTTGTGTTACGTCTTGCATCAAGCGATACGCAAACAATGATGACAGGGTTAAGCCCAGTAATAACACCATTAAGGCGGTAAATACTTCTTGGTATTGTTGTAGACGTAGCGTGCTGAGATCCAGCTCGATAGCGATATAGCCGAGGGCTTTACCACGAACATCGCTACCAACATTCGTTCCAAATTGACCTTCGGTAAGAATGGGCGCGCGTAATATTAAGGTGTTATCGGTTAACTGGGTATCCAGTAGCCGAGGAATAGGTTTGCCCTTTGGGTACATGAAGGAATCAAAATTACGGTGAAAGTTAGATGTGGCAAAAATATGGTTATGGTTATCAAACACCGCGATGCTGCGGATGATGTCGGAATGTTTTCTATGGGTATAACCAATCAACCGACGAATTGCTTCTCGGTTTTTTTCTGTCATGCCGTATTCCGCTGAAATAGCTAACGGCTCGATGATACTTGCACCTGTAGAAATCAGCTGATGTTCTAGATCCTGATAACGGCTCATGGTGAAAAAAGCGCTTAATAATAAGCCAATAATAAGTGTAGGTGCTAATGTCAGAGTAAATACTCTGGCACGAAGTCCATATCTGGTCATGGTTCTCTTAATTACAAGCAGATAAATCTGTGGGAGAATTGGTTCCCATCAGTAGCACTAGATTAAATAAATCAGTGCTGTTCGACAAATACTCAATGCCTGAACAGTGAGCAAAATTTTATGGCACGCTTTTTTAAGCCTCAAAAACGTAAAACTGATACGAAGCATAAAGAAATAACTATCAGCCGTTTAGATCATATCGGCGCTGGCATCGGCCATTTGAACAACAAACCTGTTTTCATTGATGGTGCATTACCCGATGAAACCGTTGTTGTGCAATTGACGGAAGACAAAAAAAATTATGCCCGAGCTCGCGTGATCAAACGTTTAAAAGACAGTGCTGCGCGTATTAAACCTCATTGTCCAATCTATGACCAGTGTGGCGGTTGTAACTTGCAACATTTATCCCACCAAGGTCAAGTTATCGCCAAACAACAGGCGCTAAGTGAATTGATGGCGAAATTTGCGATCACAGAAAAAGACGATGCCTCACAAGTTGAGCCTATTGTTGGGCAAAGTGAACATTATCGTCGCTGTGCACGTTTTAGTGTCCGTATGCTACCTAATGGCAAAATGGTATTTGGCTTTCGTAAAAAACAGAGTAAAGACATCGTTGATGTGAATGCTTGTCCTGTTTTGGCAACCACACTTAATGATTTGTTACCGCCATTACGTGAACTGTTAAGCAACCTTAAAGGACGTAAACATGTTGGCCATATAGAATTGGTTAATGCAGATAATGGTCGCGTATTGTTAATTCGTCATTTGCAGCCATTCAATGACAACGATCTCGCAGCGATTAAAGCTTTCGCTACTGAACATGCATTGATGCTATTTTTAGCGCCGTCGTCAGATGAGCTTGAGCATGTGTTAGGTGAGGAGCCGTACTACGATATTGACGATGTAAGACTGACGTTCTCACCAAAAGATTTTATTCAGGTTAATCGAGACGTAAACGTAAAAATGGTTGAGCAAGCGATAAATTGGCTTGATATTCAGCCGCAGGATAGGGTACTCGATTTATTCTGTGGGCTAGGCAATTTCAGCCTTCCGCTAGCAAGACGAGCGAAAGCGGTAGTCGGCGTGGAAGGTGTTGATGATATGGTCGCGCGAGCGACTGCTAATGCGGCAGCAAATGGTCTAGATAACGCAACATTTTATCAAGCAAATTTGGATGAAGATGTAACGAAACTAGTGTGGGCGCAAGAGCAATTTGATAAGATTTTACTAGACCCAGCACGAGCTGGGGCGGCTGGCGTGATGCAGCATATTGTAAATTTAGCGCCAAGCAAAGTGGTCTATGTATCATGTAACCCAGCAACATTGGCTCGTGATAGTCAAATGTTGTTGCAGCAAGGGTATAAGTTGGCACGTCTTGGTATGATGGATATGTTCCCTCATACAGGGCATTTAGAATCAATGGCGTTGTTTGTTAAAAGCTAATCACCATAAAAAAAATAGCAATGTGATGTAAGACAATCATCGGTATTCAGAGAAAACAGGATAGAAACATGGTCGCAGTTCGCGGTGCGCATTTAAAGGAAAATACCACATTTGAGCTTGTCTCGTGGGTCGAGAGTTTACGTCAAGATGCAAAAGTATCGAGTCGGATAGAAGGAACATATCAGCGTTGTATTGAACTTGCCGCTGAACAAGAAAATGGTCAGTTACTGTTGTGGCGTGGTCGTGAGCTAGTCGAAATCCTTGTCACCTTGAGTATGGATGCTGATACGTTAATTGCAGCCTTGTTATACCCATTAGTGGAAGGTGGTTGTTACAGCACTGACGCGTTAAAAGAAGAATATAGCGGGACGATTTTACATTTAGTTCAAGGTGTTGAACAAATGTGTGCAATCAGTCAGTTAAAATCAACGGCGGAAGAAACTGCGCAAGCTGCGCAGGTGGATAATATTCGACGTATGTTACTGTCGATGGTTGATGATTTCCGTTGTGTGGTTATTAAATTGGCTGAACGTATCTGTAATTTACGTGAAGTTAAAGATCAGCCAGATGAAGTGCGTCGTGCTGCAGCGCAAGAATGTGCCAACATTTATGCACCATTAGCAAACCGTCTTGGTATTGGTCAGCTTAAATGGGAAATTGAAGATTACGCCTTCCGTTATCAGCATCCTGATACTTACAAACAAATTGCTAAGCAGTTATCTGAGCGTCGTATCGACCGTGAAGGCTACATTACCCATTTTGTTGATGATTTATCTGACGCGATGAAAGCATCAAATATTAAAGCAGAAGTGCAAGGTCGTCCTAAGCATATTTATAGCATTTGGCGCAAAATGCAGAAGAAAAGCTTAGAATTTGATGAGCTTTTTGATGTTCGAGCTGTACGTATTGTTGCTGAAGAGCTACAAGACTGTTACGCCGCATTAGGTGTGGTGCACACTAAATACCGTCACTTACCGAAAGAGTTTGATGACTACGTTGCCAACCCAAAACCTAATGGTTACCAGTCTATCCACACTGTGGTGTTAGGCCCTGAAGGTAAAACGATTGAAATTCAGATCCGTACCAAGCAAATGCATGAAGAATCTGAATTAGGGGTTGCGGCACACTGGAAGTATAAAGAAGGTACAGCATCAGGCGGTGCACAATCGGCTTACGATGAGAAAATCAATTGGCTGCGTAAGCTATTAGCATGGCAAGAAGAAATGTCAGATTCTGGCGAAATGCTGGATGAGCTTCGTAGTCAGGTATTTGATGATCGCGTCTATGCTTTCACCCCTAAAGGGGATGTGGTTGACTTGCCATCGAATGCGACACCGCTTGATTTTGCTTATCATATTCACTCTGAAGTGGGCCACCGTTGTATTGGTGCCAAAGTAGAAGGGCGTATTGTCCCTTTCACTTATCATCTTCAAATGGGCGATCAAGTTGAGATCATCACGCAAAAAGAGCCGAATCCGTCACGAGATTGGTTAAACCCTAACTTAGGGTTTGTGACATCTAGCCGTGCTCGTGCCAAAGTGCATGCGTGGTTCCGTAAGCAAGATCGTGATAAGAATATTATTGCGGGTAAAGAGATCTTAGAAGCTGAGCTGGTAAAAATTCATGCAACATTAAAAGATGCGCAATATTATGCGGCAAAACGTTTTAATGTGAAATCGCCTGAAGAGCTATATGCGGGGATTGGCAGTGGTGATTTACGTATTAATCAGGTGATCAACCATATTAATGCGCTAGTGAATAAACCAACAGCTGAAGAAGAAGATCAGCAGCTTTTAGAAAAGCTATCTGAGGCAAGTAATAAACAAGCCACAAGCCACAAAAAACCGCAACGTGATGCTGTTGTTGTTGAAGGTGTTGATAACCTGATGACTCACCTTGCGCGTTGTTGTCAGCCTATTCCTGGCGATGATATTCAAGGTTTTGTTACACAAGGCCGTGGTATTTCTGTTCACCGTATGGATTGTGAGCAGCTTGAAGAGCTTCGTCATCATGCGCCAGAGCGTATTATTGATACGGTTTGGGGCGGTGGTTTTGTCGGTAACTATACCATTACCGTGCGTGTGACGGCTTCTGAGCGTAATGGCTTATTGAAAGAATTAACCAATACTTTAATGAATGAAAAAGTGAAAGTAGCGGGAATGAAAAGCCGAGTTGATTATAAAAAGCAAATGTCTATCATGGACTTTGAACTTGAATTAACTGATTTAGAAGTGTTGGGACGTGTACTTAAACGCATCGAACAAGTTAAAGATGTTGCCGAGGCTAAACGTTTATACGGTTAATTAACTGATTAAAATATAAATTAAGGGGAGCAATATGCTTCCCTTTTTATTTATTACGACATAATGAATAGTAGTAATTATTAACGCGCACATCTTAAAATGGAATAATTTATTTATTTAATGATCTAAAATAAGACTTGATGTTGACTCATATATAATAGACCGATAGTATTCTATTAACTTTAAAATAAAGACTCTGTATGTATTTATCTCAATTACATAAAATATTATATGCATTATTTATAGCAATGTTACTGTTAAGTAGTAGTGTGAATGCTGCGTATATGAGTCAAAATGTTCAAGTCTCTAATGTTGCTAATTTAGCAAGTAATATTAAGAGCGAACTGCAATACCAGCAAACGGCTACTCAACAATCTCACCACTGTAGTTTGCAATGTGAGAATAGTTGTAATGATTGTTCACAGTGCTCATGTTGTCGAGTACTGCCTCGTACTGGCAGTAATCCATTTCATCTACTCTCTTTTCCTCCGCTGATTATCACTCGTGTCAGTAAGCTGTTACCGATTGAATATCTTCAAGATTCGCTTGTTCTTGCCGTTATAAAATCAATTTATCGCCCTCCTATTGCCTAATAGTTTGCTTATTTCTGGATCTAAATTGGATTCAAAGTAAGTGTTAATTTCACAAATTAATTATCCCATCTTAATTATATAGATGAGTGATGGTTGTTATTAATTAATGATGTTGCTTTATAAATAAAGCGGCAAGAGAACTATTATGAAAAATTTACTATTAAAATTATTAACTAAAAATAGTATTACGAGTGTTTTATTACTTATTTCAACATTTCTTATTCCTGATAATAATTTTATCAATGTACCTAGTGATGACATCAAACAATTGCTGTTTTTTATTCTTTGCCTGCAGGGAATGAAAGTGGGTGCAGATAAAGTAACGTTTAAATAATTAACGGGGGTATTATGAAGTCGAATGTATTAAGCATGATTAGAGAAAAAAGTCTTACAATAGTACTGTTATTGTTAATGTCATTTCTGTTGCCAAACTATGCGTTAGCAGAGTCTTATAGCGTAGATTCTTCTAATCACACGTGCTCTCATCACTCTGATTGCCAACACCATGATTCACATCACCAAGGGTGTAGACACCATCGCCATGAGTCACATCAACATCGATGTGAGAATCATCATTATGATGGCGATAATGGACATGAAAATTGTGATCATGCTAGAGATCATCATAAGCAACATGAACATTGCCAACATGATGATGATTGATCGTTGCTATGAATTTCTAAATTAGTTTTCTAGTATTAACTATCGAAGTTTTGGCGCTTTTAAAGTTAGAAGCTTAAAGCGCCATTTTAAAGAGTTGGTGGTATGGATAATAAACAGGCGTCTCAAATGGAACAATTATTAGCAATTATGTCTCAGTTGCGAGACCCACATCGTGGTTGTCCGTGGGATTTGAAACAAAACTTTGATTCAATCGTTCCCTATACCCTTGAAGAAGCCTATGAAGTGGCTGATGCCATCGAGCAGAAAAACTGGAACGATGTAAAAGAAGAATTAGGTGATTTATTGTTCCAAGTTGTTTTTTATAGTCAGATGGCCAAAGAACAAGGGTTGTTTGAATTTGACGATGTAGTGGCAGGCATAAGTGAAAAGCTGGTCCGTCGCCATCCCCATGTTTTTAGTGATGCTGATTTTGATGATGAAGCAGCCGTTCAACAAAACTGGGAAGCCGAAAAAGCCAAAGAGCGCGCAGCTAAAGAGCAAGATGAGAGCTTGCTTGCCAATATTCCTAACACATTACCGGCATTAATGCGTGCTGATAAAATTCAAAAACGCTGCGCGAATGTTGGTTTTGATTGGGATGAATTAGCACCAGTGGTTGATAAGGTAAAAGAAGAGCTTGATGAAGTGATGGACGAAGTGATTCAAGCGGTGCCAGAACAACAACGAATAGAAGAAGAGCTCGGTGATCTACTATTTTCAGTGGTGAATTTAAGTCGTCATTTAAAAGTAAAACCAGAGATGGCATTACAAAAAGCCAATAAAAAATTTGAAAAGCGTTTTCGCCAAGTGGAAAAAAGTGTGCTAGAACAAGGAAAGATCATTAGTCAGTGTTCATTAACTGAGCTAGATGAAGCATGGAATCGTGTTAAAGAGAAAGAAAGTAAAAACCAGTAATTAAAAATTCAGCATGATTTTTAAATGCATTATACCATTATGGTATTGTTCTGCTTGTTAAAGCTTGATATTTCAGTTCATAACGCTTACTTGATGTGAAGCAAAAAAAATCAAATGGCGGTGTGATAGTTTTCACGTTGTGGCGATAAATGGTGTCTGGTATACTAATTTCCCGTCCAGATACATTTATCCTCTACACCAATCTTCCAGGTTAAACATGACTACGAATTACATTTTTGTTACGGGCGGAGTAGTTTCCTCTCTAGGTAAAGGCATTGCTGCTGCATCACTTGCAGCGATTTTAGAAGCACGTGGTCTTAACGTGACTATGATGAAGCTTGACCCTTACATCAACGTTGATCCAGGCACAATGAGCCCAATTCAACACGGCGAAGTATTCGTTACGGAAGACGGTGCAGAGACTGACCTAGACTTAGGTCACTACGAGCGTTTCATTCGTACCAAGATGACTAAGCGTAATAACTTTACAGCTGGTCGCGTGTACGCAGACGTATTACGCAAAGAGCGTCGTGGTGATTACTTAGGTGCAACGATTCAGGTAATTCCTCATATCACGAATGAAATCAAATCTCGCGTGTTAGCGGGTGCTGAAGGTCATGATGTAGCAATCGTTGAAGTAGGCGGTACTGTGGGTGATATTGAATCACTCCCATTTATGGAAGCTATTCGTCAATTAGCCGTAGAGCAAGGTCGTGAAAACACCATGTTCATGCACTTGACACTTGTTCCTTACCTAGCAGCGGCTGGCGAAGTGAAAACTAAGCCAACTCAGCACTCAGTAAAAGAACTTCTTTCTATTGGTATTCAGCCAGACATCTTAGTGTGTCGTTCTGATCGTATGATCCCTGCCAATGAGCGTGCAAAAATTGCCCTGTTCTGTAACGTGCAGGAAAAAGCTGTTATCTCAATGAAAGATGTAGATTCAATCTACAAAATCCCACAATTAATTAAGGCTCAAGGTCTTGATGATTTAGTGTGTAAGCGCTTTGGTATTACAGCACCAGAAGCTGATCTTTCTGAGTGGGAACAAGTTATTTATGAAGAAGCGAACCCTACCTCTGAAGTCGTTATTGGTATGGTTGGTAAGTACATTGAACTGCCAGACGCATATAAGTCAGTTAACGAAGCACTTAAACACGCGGGCCTGAAAAATCGTCTATCAGTAAAAATCAAATACATCGATTCTCAAGATGTTGAGTCAAAAGGTACAGAAGTACTGGCTGGCCTTGATGCAATCTTGGTTCCAGGTGGTTTTGGTAGCCGTGGTGTTGAAGGTAAGATCCTTACTGCTCAATACGCACGTGAAAATAATATTCCATACCTAGGTATTTGTTTAGGTATGCAGGTAGCATTAATCGAGTTTGCTCGAAATGTAGCCAAAATGTCTGATGCGCATTCAACTGAATTTAATGCTGAAACTAAATATCCAGTCGTTGGTCTTATTACTGAGTGGATTGATAGTGAAGGTAAAGTTGAAGAGCGTACTGAGAAATCAGATCTAGGCGGTACAATGCGCCTTGGCTCTCAGCTATGTCATCTACAAGATGGTTCTAAAGCGCGTACGTTATACGGTCAGCCAACGATCCATGAGCGTCACCGTCACCGTTACGAAGTAAACAACACGTTACTACCTAAGCTTGAAAAAGCAGGTCTAAAAGTATCTGGTTTGTCTGCTGACAAGAAACTTGTTGAAATTATTGAAGTTCCGAATCACCCTTGGTTCGTAGCTGCACAGTTCCACCCTGAGTTCACATCGACACCTCGTGATGGGCACCCATTGTTTGAAGGTTTTGTAAAAGCGGCGGGTGCATACCACCGTGGTGAGCTTAACCAGTAAGGATTACTGATAGCTGTAGTTGTTATGGCTACAGCTATTTTTTTAGCTTTTAATTTGAAGATAAAGCAAGAGGAAACACAATGTCTAAGATCGTTAAAGTTCTAGCTCGTGAAATCATTGACTCACGTGGTAACCCAACAATTGAAGCTGAAGTTCACCTAGAAGGTGGTTTCGTAGGTATGGCTGCTGCGCCATCTGGTGCTTCAACTGGTTCTCGTGAAGCTCTAGAGCTTCGTGATGGTGATAAATCTCGTTTCCTAGGCAAAGGCGTTCTGAAAGCTGTTGCTGCTGCAAATGGTCCAATCGCTGAAGCACTAATCGGCCAAGATGCAAAAGACCAAGCTGCAATCGACCAAGTTATGATCGACCTTGACGGTACTGAAAACAAATCAAACTTCGGTGCTAACGCAATCCTAGCTGTATCACTAGCTAACGCAAAAGCAGCTGCGGCATCTAAAGGCATGCCTTTATTCGAGCACATTGCAGAGCTAAACGGTACTGCTGGTCAGTTCTCTATGCCTCTACCTATGATGAACATCATCAACGGTGGTGAGCACGCAGATAACACTGTTGATATTCAAGAGTTCATGATTCAGCCAGTAGGTGCTAAGACACTTCGTGAAGCTGTACGTATGGGTTCTGAAGTATTCCACAGCCTAGCTAAAGTTCTTAAGTCTAAGGGCATGAGCACAGCGGTAGGTGACGAAGGTGGTTTCGCACCAAACCTAGAGTCAAACGAAGCTGCTCTTAAAGCAATTAAAGAAGCTGTTGAAGCTGCAGGTTACGAGCTAGGTACTGATATTACTCTAGCAATGGACTGTGCTGCATCTGAGTTCTACAACAAAGAGCAAGGCATCTACGATCTTAAAGGTGAAGGTAAGCAATTCACTTCAGAAGAGTTCAACTACTTCCTTAAAGATCTAACTGAGAAGTTCCCAGCGATCGTTTCTATCGAAGATGGTCTAGACGAATCAGATTGGGCTGGCTTCAAGCACCAAACTGAACTACTAGGTGACAAAATTCAACTAGTAGGAGACGATCTATTCGTTACAAACACTAAGATTTTCGCTGAAGGTATTGAGAAAGGTATCACTAACTCAATCCTAATCAAGCTTAACCAAATCGGTTCTCTAACTGAAACTCTAGCTGCTATTAAGATGGCTAAAGACGCTGGTTACACTGCTGTTATCTCTCACCGTTCAGGCGAGACAGAAGACGCAACTATCGCTGATCTAGCGGTAGGTACTGCTGCAGGTCAAATCAAAACGGGTTCTATGAGCCGTTCTGACCGTGTTGCTAAGTACAACCAACTTATCCGTATCGAAGAAGCACTAGGTGAGCGTGCTCCTTTCAACGGTCTTAAAGAAGTTAAAGGCCAAGCTTAATTTTTTATTAAGCGATGATTGAGTTTACTCAATTTGGTAAATAAAACCGCCTTGCAAGAGGCGGTTTTTTTATCGCTAAAATAAAAAACGCATCACTAAGCGGCATCAATATTTATGCAGGAATCAATGCTTATTTTGTATTGTTGTCATGAATGCTGTTTTTATTTTCAACAAAAAGAAGGGCTAAGTAAGGGAGATGTAAAGTCTCATGGCATAATAGTAGTCACCATTGACTGATTATGGGATTATTGCTGACTCGCAAAATGTATTCCAATTATTTAGGTTTATTCAATAATCGGAATGCAGCTTGCTGTTTAAAATTATGTCGCAGGGAGAAGTATGCGCCTGTTTATTATTGTATTATTGGTTCTTATCGCTTGGCTACAATATGATTTCTGGTATGGCAAAAACGGTATGAAAGAATTTACCGCTGTCACAGAGAGCGTAAGCTTACAACAAGCCGCTAATGCCGAATTACATCAGCGTAATCAGCAAATGTATGCGGAGATCAAAGATCTTCATGGCGGCAAAGAAGCTGTGGAAGAGCGTGCACGTACCGATCTTGGTTTGGTGAAACCAGGGGAAACATTTATTCGTGTTGTTAGTGATAGTAACTAATTACATATTTTAGTTAAGTGATGAGATAACCTTTCATGATCGATAAATGCATTGCTATTGTACCTGCTGCAGGGATTGGTAGCCGAATGGCCGCTGATCGTCCTAAGCAATATTTAACGATTGCTGGTAAAACTATTCTAGAACATTCGGTTGAGCGGTTATTAAGCTTGCCTGAAGTCCAACATGTTGTGGTTGCGGTGAGTAGGAACGATCCTTACTTTTCAACGTTACCATTAGCGAGCGATCCTCGCATTATTGTGGTTGATGGTGGTAATGAGCGTGTGGATTCGGTATTTTCAGGCTTAGCTGCAATCAATGATGATAACGCTTGGGTGATGGTACATGATGCCGCTCGCCCTTGTGTACGTATCGAAGATCTTCGTCAATTAATGGCTGCGGCTGAAACGTCTGAATATGGTGCAATCCTTGCCACGCCAGTACGCGATACCATGAAACGCAGTACTGTTAATTCAAATACACGAGCAGTGATTGATCACACCGTTGACCGTGAGCAACTATGGCATGCATTAACACCTCAAATGTTTCGTGTCGGTCAGCTACGTGATGCGTTAACGACCGCTTTAGCAAAAAAGGCGGTGATCACTGATGAAGCGTCTGCGCTTGAATTTTGTGGTTTTTCCCCCGTGTTGGTGAAAGGGCGTGCGGATAATCTAAAAGTAACCCAACCTGAAGATTTAGCTTTAGCTGAGTTCTACCTACGACAATTATTAAAGGAATAACCATAATGCGAATTGGTCATGGTTTTGATGTTCATAAATTTGGTGGTGAAGGCCCGGTAATTATTGGTGGGGTAGCGATCCCTTATGAGCAAGGTCTGATCGCTCATTCTGATGGTGATGTTGCACTACACGCGGTATGTGATGCATTACTTGGCGCAATAGGCGCAGGGGATATTGGTCGTCATTTTCCCGATACAGATGCGGAATGGGCTGGTGCTGATAGCCGATTTTTATTACGTGATGTCTACAGTAAAGTTAAAGCACAAGGTTACAGCCTTGGTAATGTAGACGTTACTATTATTGCACAAGCGCCAAAAATGGCGCCGTATATTGATGCGATGTGTCAAGCGATTGCAGACGATCTGGAAACAGATATCACCAATGTAAATGTTAAAGCAACGACCTCTGAACGTTTAGGTTTTACTGGACGTAAAGAAGGCATTGCTTGTGAAGCGGTTGTTTTAATTAAAAAGGTATCTTGAGCTTATGTCTCACTCCAACACTGCAGAAAATATAATGGATTGTTTTAATTGGCTACATGCAAAGCCAATCTGTCACGGACGTCTTAAAGCCAGTCCTCAGGACTTCATCGTTAATGAAGAACTTGGTTTTAAATTTAGCGGTACAGGCGAGCACCTGATGGTGAAAATTCGCAAAGTCGGTGAAAACACCAAATATGTAGTGAATGAGTTAGCTAAAGCATGTGGTGTTAAATCACGTGATGTTAGCTGGGCTGGGTTGAAAGATCGCCATGCAATCACTGAGCAATGGTTAAGCGTTCACTTACCGGGTAAAGCTGATCCTGATTTAAGCCAATTTGAAGCTGAACATCCAGGTGTCGAAATTCTTGAAGTGACACGCCATGATAAAAAATTACGCCCAGGTGATTTAGCGGGGAACTGGTTCCAATTACGCCTTACTGATCTAGATAACCTTGATGCATTAACTGAGCGTCTGGAAATGATCAAAGCACAAGGTGTTGCAAACTATTTTGGTGAGCAGCGTTTTGGTCATGGTGGTAATAACGTGGTTAAAGCACGTGCTTGGGGTAATGATGAATTCCGTGTACGTGATAAGAGTAAGCGAAGTTTTTACTTATCAGCAGCACGTTCTTGGATGTTTAACCAAGTATTATCAAAGCGAATTGAGCAAGGTTTAACCTCAACCATTATGGTAGGCGATTGCTTACAAATGGCAGGCGATGAGCGCACGTTTGTTGCTGATGTGGTAACCGATGTACTCCAACAGCAAGTCAATAGTGGCGAGGTAGCGATTACCGGTCCGTTGCTTGGTGATAATGCTCTGCCAACTCAAGCTGAAGCACAAGCATTTGAGTTAGCAATTGTTGAGCAAGAACCTGCTTTGGTTAAGCTTGTTCGAGATAACCGAATGCGTCATGATCGTCGCGCATTATTATTAATGCCTAATAATATGCAATGGCATTTTGAAGACAAAGATTTGATTGTTTCATTTGCTCTGCCTGCTGGTAGTTTTGCCACCTCGGTAGTGCGTGAGTTAATCATGCCACTTAACTCTGAGGTTGTGAATGATGAGAATATTGATCAGCAATGATGATGGCATTTTTGCCGAAGGCATTAATACACTTGCAAAAGAATTAAGCCAACTGGCCGATGTAATTGTGGTTGCACCCGATCGAAATCGATCGGGTGCTTCAAATTCATTGACCTTAGATTATCCACTGCGTATTCGACAAGAAGCTGAAAACCGTATTTCAGTACAAGGAACGCCAACTGATTGTGTGCATTTTGCACTGAATGAATGGTTGGATGAACGTCCCGATATTGTCGTTGCAGGGATCAATCATGGCGCTAATTTAGGTGATGACGTGCTGTATTCCGGTACTGTGGCAGCGGCAACAGAAGGGCACTTTCTAGGTGTTCCTGCTATTGCAGTATCACTTGTTGGTAATACACACTTTATAACGGCAGCAAAGGTTGTGAAACAAGTGATTGAACAGCTATCTAAGCAGCCATTACCCAGCAACAATATATTAAATATTAATGTTCCTGATGTGCCTTTTGAGCAACTTAAAGCTTGGCAAGTCACTCGTCTTGGGGCAAGACATCGTGCTGAAAATATGATCAAAGAGCATGATCCAAGAGGCCAACCACTATATTGGTTAGGCCCTCCTGGTCAATGCCAAGATGCTGGTATTGGTACTGACTTTTATGCGATAGAGCAAGGAGCGGTATCAATCACGCCTCTACAAGTCGATTTAACCGCGCATGATGCCATGGTTGGAATTGAGGGCTGGATGAAAAATGTGGAGATCCAGTAGTCATGCGGTATCAAAATCAAGTAGATAGCTTGATAACATTTTTAAACAATAAAGGGATAAGTAATCAACGTGTTCTCAATGCGATTGCAACAGTGCCTCGAGAGCGTTTTATTGATGAAGCTTTTTCCTATCAGGCATACGAAAACAATGCGTTACCCATAGGTAGCGGACAAACGATTTCTCAGCCTTATATTGTAGCAAGGATGACAGAGTTACTAGGGTTAACCTATCAATCCTCTGTATTAGAGATTGGTACTGGCTCTGGATATCAAACCGCCGTATTAGCACAGCTGGTTGAGCATGTTTATTCGGTTGAACGAATTAAAGCGTTGCAGTGGCAGGCCAAACGACGTTTCAAGCAGTTAGAGTTACATAATATATCAACCAAACATGGCGATGGCTGGCAAGGATGGGCAAGCAAAGGTCCCTTTGATGCGATTATCGTGACAGCTGCAGCAAGTGAGATCCCCCAGAGCTTACTTGCTCAACTTGTTGATGGTGGACGATTAATTTTACCTGTTGGTTGTCAACAGCAAGAATTGAAATTGATTGTTCGAAATGGCGAAGCATTTTGCGAAACCGTGATTGAACCCGTAAGATTTGTGCCTTTATTGGCTGGAGATTTGGCTTAAACCATGAATACAGAGTGTATGATGAAAAAAATAATTCAACCTTCCTTGTTAGCGGTGACGAGTATGATCCTGCTATCAGCTTGTAGTAGTCATACACCAGCACCGGTTGCCAATCTCAGCAAAGATTACTCACAATTAGAGCGTGGTAGTTTTAAAGGAAATTCATACACGGTAAAGAAAGGAGATACGTTATATTTTATTTCCTATGTTACGGGGCAAAATGTAAAAGATATTGTGAAAATCAATAATCTATCAGAGCCTTATATTATCTATCCAGGCCAGCGTTTAGTGCTCTCTAGTGGAAGTAATAGTTCATCATATAGTTCTTCAACGCCTCCTGTTGTGGTCAAGCCTCCTGTTGTAAATACCACTCCAACAACACCGAAAAAGCCAGTTGTTAAACAACCAGAGCAAAAAACAACCAATAAAACGGTTGCACAGCCAAAACCAAAAGAGTACTCTGAAAACTCAAAAGTTAACAAACCTGTAACAACTAAGCCAAGTACAAGTTCAGCAACATCTAAATGGGCTTGGCCTGTAAAAGGTAAAATTATTGCTGGTTTTTCTAATTCAGATAACGGCAATAGAGGTATTGATATTGCAGGTACGCGAGGAGAAGCTATTAAGGCGACTGCCGCAGGTCTTGTTGTATATGCTGGTGATGCGCTACCGGGTTACGGTAATTTAGTCATTATTAAGCATGGTGAAGACTACTTAAGTGCTTATGCACACAACGACAAAATTTTCGTAAAAGAACAACAACAAGTAAAAGCTGGGCAAAAGATAGCTTCCATGGGAAGCACTGGGGCTAGCAGTGTAAGGCTACACTTTGAAATTCGCTATAAGGGTAAATCCGTCGATCCGATGCGTTATTTACCGAAGTAAAAAGTGAAAGATCAATGATGCAGTAATAAGAGATGACATGATGAAGTTGTAATGTCTTGCTAACTCGCCATCTGGGAGGCGCTATGAGTAGAAGCAGCACAGCCACAAACCTTGATTCATTCACTTTAGACGAAGAACTGGATATTGATGTACCAGCACCTACGTCTGCTGATGATAGTTCTGAAACTACCGCAGCATCACCTGTAACCGATGATACAGATGATGCTGAACTTGCCAAATATGAGTCCACTCAAAAAGCACTGGATGCAACTCAACTCTATCTCGGTGAAATTGGCTATTCGCCCTTACTTACCGCAGAAGAAGAAGTATTGTATGCACGACGCGCATTAAGAGGCGATGAAGTCGCCCGTAAACGTATGATTGAAAGTAATCTTCGTTTAGTGGTTAAAATATCACGCCGTTATAGTAACCGAGGACTTGCGTTACTCGACTTAGTCGAAGAAGGTAATTTAGGCCTGATCCGCGCGGTTGAGAAGTTTGATCCCGAGCGTGGATTCCGTTTTTCTACCTATGCCACATGGTGGATCCGTCAAACGATTGAACGGGCTATCATGAATCAAACCCGTACTATTCGGCTGCCAATCCATGTCGTTAAAGAGCTCAATGTCTATTTACGTACAGCACGTGAATTAGCACAAAAGCTGGATCATGAGCCAACAGCAGAAGATATCGCTCAACAACTGGAAAAACCGGTTGATGATGTGAACCGTATGCTGCGCTTAAATGAGCGTGTGAGCTCGGTCGATAATCCGATCGGTGGGGATTCTGAAAAAGCACTGCTTGATATTATTCCTGATGAGAAAGGTGGCAGTCCTGAATCATCAACCCAAGACGATGATATAAAAAACTCTATTGTTCACTGGTTACAAGAACTCAACCCTAAACAACGTGAAGTGTTAGCGCGTCGATTTGGCCTATTAGGTTATGAGGCATCAACATTAGAAGATGTGGGACGAGAAATTGGTTTAACCCGTGAACGAGTACGTCAAATTCAAGTTGAAGGCTTACGACGTTTGCGTGATATGTTGACTCATCAAGGGTTAAATATCGAATCACTATTTAATCAAGAAGTTTAGATTCAATATGGCTTTAACAATTATTTAAATCACTTTTTAAGAGTCAATAATGAATTTAAAGTAATAAAAAAGGACGCTTCAGCGTCCTTTTTTGTATCTGATTTTAATGATGTTTAATTAAAGCAGCGCTTTTAAACGATAGAGCTCATCAAGTGCTTGACGTGGTGTTAACTCATCAGGATTAACGTTTGCTAAAGCTTCTTCTACTTCACTCGGCTCTGGGATCAAACTTAATTGATGCTCTTCTTTAGGTGCGCCCGTTGTGATCTCGCTAGGTTGCAGAGCTTGTTGGTGACCTGATGCCTCCAATTGCTGTAGTTTGATCTTAGCGCGTTTAATCACCGTCTTAGGCACCCCAGCTAAGCTCGCTACCGCTAAACCATAAGACTTGCTTGCGGCACCTTCTTGTACAGCATGCATAAAGGCGATTTCATCACCATGCTCAACGGCATCAAGGTGGACGTTAGCTAACCCTGTTAATAGTGATGGCAGCTCAGTCAATTCAAAGTAATGAGTCGCAAAAAGTGTCATGGCTGAGATTTTATCCGCGAGCCATTCTGCACTTGCCCATGCCAGCGATAAGCCGTCATAAGTACTGGTACCACGACCAATTTCATCCATTAAGACTAAACTTTGCTTGGTCGCATTGTGAAGAATATTAGCCGTCTCTGTCATTTCAACCATGAAAGTTGAGCGACCAGATGCTAAGTCATCAGAGGCACCAATACGGGTAAAGATGCGATCTAATGGACCAATTTTTACCGCTTCAGCTGGGACAAAAGAGCCAACATGTGCCATTAACGCAATTAATGCGGTTTGGCGCATATAGGTTGATTTTCCCCCCATATTAGGACCCGTGATGATTAACATACGACGGTCTTGATGAAGCGAAATAGGGTTGGCAATGAACGGTTCACTTAGCACATGCTCAACGACAGGGTGACGACCTGCTGTGATTTCGATACCTGTTTCTGTCATTAACTCAGGGCGACAGTAATTAAGGCTATCAGCACGTTCAGCAAGGTTGGTTAATACATCAAGCTCTGATAATGCACTTGCTGCATTTTGCAGTTGTTCAAGGTGAGGCAATAGCTTATCAAACAGCTCTTCCCATAACTTCTTCTCAAGAGCGAGTGCTTTTGATTTAGAATTTAAGACTTTATCTTCATGCTCTTTAAGCTCAGGGATGATGTAACGCTCTGCGTTTTTCAGTGTTTGGCGACGAACATAATGACTTGGTACTAAGTGACTTTGACCACGGCTTACTTGAATAAAGAAACCGTGTACTTGGTTGAAGCCCACTTTTAGGCTGTCGATGTCGTGACGTTCGCGTTCACTGGCTTCTAATTCTTCTAAGAATTTAGTTGCGCCATCTGCTAAATCACGCCACTCATCAAGTTCTGCGTTATAACCCGGTGCAAGAACGCCACCATCACGAATGATAACCGGTGGATTTTCAATAATGGCATGCTCAAGTAATTCACATAGCTCGTCCATCGGCGCTGCGTGAGTGGCTAAGTCGTTAATGCGTGTTTGGGGTATTTCCGCTAATAATTCAGCAAGTTCTGGTAGATACTGCATTGCTGTTCGCATGCGTGCTAAATCGCGTGGACGTGCTGAACGTAATGCAAGACGCGCAAGAATACGTTCTAAGTCACCCATGTGACGCAAGACGCCCGATACATCGACAAACATGCCGCTATTTTTAAATGCTTCAATGGCATCTAGGCGACCATTTAATTGTTTTTGATCGCGAATAGGTTGGTGAAGCCAGCGTTTTAATAAACGACTCCCCATCGGCGTTGAGGTTTGATCGAGGACGGCAGCTAGTGTGTTATCGTAGCCACCGGCAAGGTTTTGCGTTAACTCTAAATTACGACGTGTCGCAGCATCTAAGATAACCGCATGATCTTTAGTATCTAAAGTGATCGCACGAATATGTGGTAATGCCGTACGTTGGGTGTCTTTGACATATTGCATTAAACAGCCAGCCGCACATAGCCCTAACTCCGCATTCTCAACCCCAAAGCCGATTAAATCACGGGTACCAAATTGCAGAGTGAGTTGCTGGCGCGCGGTATCTAATTCAAACTCCCAAATAGGGCGACGACGTTTGCCTTTAAACGGTTCTACTAAATGTAGGTAGGTAAAATCTTCAGGATAAAGTAGTTCAGCAGGACTAGTACGTTGTAATTCAGCCTGCATTTCTTCTTCGCTGTTTGGCTCTGTGAGCATGAAGCGACCAGAGGTGATATCTAATGTTGCGTAGCCAAATTTATTATTTGCAGTATAGATAGCGGCAATTAAGTTATCACGTCGCTCGTTGAGTAACGCCTCATCACTGACCGTACCTGGCGTGACGATACGTACGACTTTACGTTCAACAGGGCCTTTACTGGTAGCCGGATCACCAATTTGCTCACAAATCGCAACAGATACACCTTGCTGAACCAATTTAGCTAAATAACCTTCAACCGCATGGTAAGGCACACCGGCCATCGGAATAGGCTCGCCATTGGTTGAGCCACGTTTGGTTAGCGAAATATCAAGCAGTTGAGAGGCACGTTTCGCATCATCAAAAAACATTTCATAGAAATCACCCATGCGATAGAACAATAATATATCAGGGTTCTCAGCTTTGATTCTTAAGAACTGCTGCATCATAGGTGTATGTTTTTCTAAGCCTTTTATCGTCACGATATTGCCTACTCTTGCTTGAACGTGGTCATGCCGACATAACAGCATGACCCATGAATATTTGATCGCTAAGGATACGTGAATCTGGCTATAGGGCAAAGTAGCGAAATACGTTTTTTTAGATATTTGCATTAGCCTTAGATAGGGGTAAAGTCGAGAAAAGAAATTGTAATTCGTATTATGAAACGAAATATCGAGAGCATTTCACGTTGATAGCGCTAGCAAGGAGCAAATAAAAATGAATATAGAACAACTTGCGACAGATTTAGGTCAGGCATTAAAAAATAAAAATTGGGTTGCAACGACAGCGGAATCTTGTACTGGAGGTGGTGTTGCTTATGCGATCACTGAAATTGCGGGCAGCTCTGCTTGGTTTAATCGCTCGTTTGTTACCTATAGCAACGAAGCAAAGCAAGAAATGTTAAGTGTTTCTAGCGCGACGTTAGCAGAATTTGGTGCGGTAAGTGAAGCTGTGGTATTTGAAATGGCTTGTGGCGCATTAGCGGCTTCACGGGCAGATATCAGTGTGGCGATCAGTGGCATTGCTGGCCCTGATGGTGGCAGTGAAGAAAAACCTGTCGGTACTGTCTGGTTTTGTTGGGCTGATGTAACGGGTTGGCGACAAACAACGTGTTGCCACTTTGAAGGCGATCGAAAAAATATACGATTACAAGCGATTGCTAAGGCATTGTCTGTCATGCTTGAACGAGCATCAAGTGTGGTGGAGTAGCACAAGGCTAATGCACATTTAACAAAAAAATTATGATCATCTATAGACACTGTATGAATAGACAGTATACTAGGCGGCATAGAAATACTTCACTCATTTCATTTTAGCATCCGTTGGAGAGTCGAATGGACGACAACAAACAAAAGGCTCTTGCCGCAGCGTTAGGCCAGATTGAGAAGCAGTTCGGTAAAGGTTCAATCATGAAGTTGGGCGATAACCGTACTATGGATATCGAAACCATTTCAACTGGTTCATTATCGTTAGATATTGCACTCGGTGCTGGTGGTTTACCGATGGGACGTATTGTAGAAATTTACGGTCCAGAATCATCTGGTAAAACAACTTTAACCCTTGAAACGATTGCAGCAGCTCAGCGTAAAGGAAAAACCTGTGCTTTCATCGATGCTGAACACGCACTTGATCCTATCTATGCGCAGAAGCTAGGTGTTGATATCGATCAGCTATTAGTTTCTCAGCCAGATACAGGTGAGCAAGCGCTTGAAATTTGTGATGCATTAGCTCGCTCTGGCGCGGTTGATTTAATCGTTGTTGACTCAGTGGCTGCTCTAACACCTAAAGCTGAAATCGAAGGTGAAATGGGCGACTCACACATGGGTCTCCAAGCACGTATGCTTTCACAAGCGATGCGTAAGTTAACGGGCAACCTTAAGCAGTCAAACTGTATGTGTATCTTCATCAACCAAATCCGTATGAAGATTGGTGTGATGTTCGGTAACCCTGAAACGACTACTGGTGGTAATGCACTGAAGTTCTATGCTTCTGTTCGTCTTGATATCCGTCGTACTGGCGCAATCAAAGAAGGAGACGAAGTTGTTGGTAACGAAACACGTATTAAAGTAGTTAAAAACAAAATTGCAGCACCGTTTAAGCAAGCTGAAACTCAAATTCTTTATGGTCAAGGTTTCAACCGTAACGGCGAGCTCATTGATTTGGGTGTTAAGCATAAGTTAGTAGAAAAAGCGGGTGCTTGGTATAGTTACCAAGGTGATAAAATTGGTCAAGGTAAGGCAAACTCTTGTAAGTACTTGGTCGAAAACCCTGCAATTGCTGCAGAAATTGAGAAAAAATTACGTGACTTGCTACTAACACCTGTGACTGAGGGTGATCAAGTTGACGAGAAAAATAGTGATATTGAAGAAGACGAAGCATTCTAAATTACGTTAATTCGTATCAAGAAACCCAATCTTAGGATTGGGTTTTTTTATATCTGGTGTATTTTAGTTATAGAATGAAAATTAGATCCTCCTTAGTGTTGTATTTTGTTTTAATATAAATGAACGTTATTTTTTACTAAGCTATAACGGTAACTCATTGATATCGCTTAATAGGTATATAGAAAGTGAAAGACGGTTTTTCGTTATTACATTGGACAGGACGCATTTTTAAGCGTTTCGCGTTATGGCTCTATAGTATTAGGCATATTTTTGTCGCATTATTTGTATTGGTTAATAGCGGTTTAATTTTCCATACTATTTATGGTTTACCGATTGATTTGATCGCGATCTTTAATGTGAAAGATTATGAGCAAATTAACCATAGTTTTTTAACTAACGCGCCTTATTTCATGCTGGGTGTATTTATAGCTTTAAGCTCTATTGGACTCTTTTTTAGAGCTCGAATATCGTGGATGATCAGTTTCACTTTAATGATCATCGATACGCTTTATACCGCGCATATCCACCCTGATCAGACCTATAATATTCACTATGGCTTAATTTCTTTATTAATTTTATTTCTAGTTCGTCGCCATTTTTCAAGAAGCAGTGTTGCTGCGGGTAGTATTTTTGCGTTGATCAGCGTGATCACGTTAATGCTCACGTCAACCTATGGTGCGCTGTATTTTGGAGATGGTTTTGACCCTAAAATTACCTCATTATTGACCGCGTTTTATTACGCGATAGAAACTATGTCGACAGTGGGGTATGGTGATATTGTTCCCGTTTCGGAGCCTGCACGATTATTTACTATCTCAGTCATAGTGTCTGGTATCACGGTCTTTGCTACATCGGCGACATCAGTATTAGGTCCTGTTGTTCATAGTGGTTTTGAGCGACTTGTTAAAGGTAATACTAAAAAAATGAATAGAACTAATCATTTTATTATTTGTGGCTTATCTAGCCTTGCAATCAATACAATAAAGCAACTGTCTTCTCGTAAACAACCAATCACCGTGATCGTATCTCCTCGGACTCAACAAGCAGCGAAGGATTTACTTGAAGATTTAGATGTTGTAGTGGGGGATTACAGCGACGGTGAGATCTTAACTCAAGCCGGTGTCATGAATGCAAAAGCGGTGCTCGCATTAAGTGATGACGATGCTGATAATGCTTTTATTGTGCTGTCAGCGATTGAATTAGAAAGCAGTGCACGTACGGTTGCATTGGTAAATGACAGTAAAAATATTAATAAAGTGAAAAGTGTGAATCCTGATATTGTGATTTCACCGCAGCAATTTGCTAGTGATATTTTAGCGCGGGTGTTAAATGGTGAAAGTATTGATAGTGATTCGATCGTTTCTTCACTTCTTAACTCTGTTCAAGGCTTATCAGCAAAAGAGATCTCGAAATAGGTAGCCGAAAAGTGTTTATCTCATAAATTACGCGAACGTCTCATTCAATCCTGAGCTATCACCTACCAAATGCATTAAATAATCGGATTATTTAATGCATTTTCCCATATAACATTTTCAGTTATTGCTGCCGTTGTTTTACAATAGCCCCCAAAAAATTTATCTTAGTTCGATTACTCAGCTCGACCTTTTAACTAAAGTATGTTTTTCATACCCAAAAAGGCGAGGAGGAAGATCACATAAGTATGATTTTCTGTCTTTCAATAAAGCATTAATTCAGGATTTGCCAATGTACATGAGCACTGATGAGATCCGCCGTGCGTATCTTGCGTTTTTCGAGAGCAAAGGCCACCAAATAGTGGAAAGCTCCTCTCTTGTACCTGCGAACGACCCAACATTGTTGTTCACAAACGCGGGTATGAACCAATTTAAAGATGTTTTCTTAGGTTTAGAAAAGCGCAGCTACACGCGAGCGACAACGGCTCAGCGCTGTGTACGCGCAGGTGGTAAGCATAACGACCTTGAAAATGTAGGTTTTACAGCGCGTCATCATACATTCTTCGAAATGTTAGGTAACTTCAGCTTTGGCGATTACTTCAAGCATGATGCAATTGCATACGCTTGGGAATTTTTAACCTCTGTTCTTAAACTGCCAGCTGATCGTTTGGTTGTGACTGTTTATGAAACCGATGACGAAGCATTTGAAATCTGGAACAAAGAAATAGGTATTCCAGCTGATCGTATCGTGCGTATCGGCGATAAGAAAGGTGGCAAACCTTTTGAGTCTGACAACTTCTGGCAGATGGGGGATACAGGTCCTTGTGGTCCATGTACAGAAATTTTCTACGATCACGGTGATCACATTTGGGGTGGACGTCCAGGTACACCAGAAGAAGATGGTGACCGTTTCATCGAGATCTGGAACAACGTATTTATGCAGTTCAACCGTCAAGCTGACGGTACAATGGAACCGCTACCTAAGCCTTCTGTTGATACCGGTATGGGTATTGAGCGTATTGCTGCAATTATGCAAGGCGTACACTCAAACTACGAAATCGACATTTTCCAAACGCTAATCAAAGAAGCGGCGAAAGTGATCGGCTTTGACGATCTGTCTAACCAATCACTACGCGTTGTGGCTGACCACATCCGTTCATGTGCTTACTTGATCTCTGATGGTGTTATGCCGTCAAACGAAGGTCGTGGTTACGTACTTCGTCGTATTATCCGTCGCGCAGTGCGTCACGGTAACAAGCTAGGCGCACAAGGTGCATTCTTCTACAAGCTTGTAGGTCCACTTGCTGAGATCATGGGTACCGCTGGTGAAGAGCTAAAAGCACAGCAAGAACTAGTAGAAAAAGTTCTTAAGATTGAAGAAGACAACTTTGGTCGTACTCTTGACCGAGGTTTGACAATTCTTAACGAAGCACTAGATAACTTAGACGGTAAAGTGCTTGATGGTGAAACAGTATTTAAACTATACGATACGTACGGTTTCCCTGCTGATTTAACCAACGATGTTGCTCGTGAGCGTGGCTTCACTATTGATGAAGACGGTTTTGAAGCGGCAATGGAAGAACAACGTCAACGTGCTCGTGATGCGGGTAACTTTGGTGTTGATTACAACGATGCAATCAAAGTTGATGCTGAAACAGAATTCTGTGGCTACAGCGCAACAGACGGTGAAGGTGAAATTGTTGCCCTATACCGTGATGGTGTTGCTGTTGATAGCGTAAATGCAGCTGAAGAGGCGCTAGTCGTACTTACGAATACACCATTCTATGCAGAGTCAGGTGGTCAGTGTGGTGATAGCGGTATTCTTACTGCTGAAGGTGTACTGTTCAACGTTGCTGATACGCAAAAGTTTGGTGCAGCAATTGGTCATAAAGGTCAAGTTGCTGAAGGTACACTAACTGTTGGTCAAAAACTAACAGCGTCTGTAGATTCAACGCGCCGTGCAGCAATCAGCCTAAACCACTCAGCAACACACCTAATGCACGCAGCACTGCGTAACATTTTAGGTGAGCACGTAGCTCAGAAAGGTTCATTAGTCAAAGCTGATGGTCTACGTTTCGATTTCTCTAATCTAGAAGCCGTTAAACCAGAACAACTACGCGCTGTAGAAACCATGGTTAACGACCAAATCCGTGCTAACCATGCGATTGAAACCAATATTATGGACATCGAAGCGGCGAAAGCGAAAGGTGCAATGGCACTATTTGGCGAGAAATACGATGATGAAGTACGCGTACTAAGCATGGGTGAGTTTTCAACTGAGCTTTGTGGTGGTATTCACGCAACTCGCACTGGTGACATTGGTCTATTTAAGATCCTATCTGAAAGCGGTATCGCGGCTGGTATTCGTCGTATCGAAGCGGTAACAGGCGCTGCGGCAATTGAAGCGATGCATAACGAAGATGTAATGCTAGCTAAGACTGCTCGTCTAGTGAAATCTGATTCAGCATCAATTGTAAGCAAAGTGGAAGCATTAGTTTCGCACAGCAAGCAACTTGAAAAAGAGATCCAACAATTAAAAGATAAGTTAGCGGCACAAGAAGGCGCAACACTTATCAATCAAACACAAGAGATTAATGGCGTTAAAGTTTTAATCGCAAAACTTAATGGCGCAGATAATAAAGCACTTCGTGGCATGGTTGATGAACTTAAAAATCAGCTAGGCAGTGGTGTTGTTCTACTTGGTAATGTAAGCGACGACAAAGTAGGCTTAATTGCAGGTGTAACAAAAGATCTTATTGGCAAAGTTAAAGCGGGTGAACTCGTTAACTTAGTTGCTCAACAAGTTGGCGGCAAGGGCGGTGGTCGTCCTGATATGGCGCAAGCTGGTGGTACAGATGCTGCAGCATTACCTGCAGCACTAGAAACCGTTGCACCATGGCTAGCTGATAAACTGTAATTACTGGAGAGGTAATGTGGCACTATTAGTGCAGAAATTTGGTGGAACATCGGTTGGCTCAATAGAGCGAATTGAAGCGGTGGCTGAGCGTGTGATAAAAGCACGCCAGTCAGGCCATCAAGTTGTCGTTGTTCTTTCTGCGATGGCAGGGGAGACCAATCGTTTATTAGGTTTAGCTAAGCAAATAGACGAAATACCAACACCGCGTGAGCTAGATGTATTGCTTGCAGCGGGAGAGCAGGTGTCAATTGCCTTGTTAGCCATGGCATTGAATAAACGTGGCTACAGTGCGGTATCGTTGATCGCTGATCAAGTTGTTATTCGAACAGATAATGCATTTAATAATGCCACTATTCGTGAAGTTGAAACGCAGCGAATAACCGCATTACTTGGCGACGATAACATTGTTATTGTCGCTGGCTTTCAAGGTCGTGATATTGATGGCAATATTACGACATTGGGGCGCGGTGGTTCTGATACCACCGCAGTAGCGATTGCAAGTGCGTTAGATGCAGACGAATGTCAGATCTTTACTGATGTTGATGGCGTTTATTCTACCGATCCAAGAATTGTTCCTACAGCAATACGACTCGATGTCATTCATTTTGACTACATGACGTCAATGGCTCGTTTGGGTGCGAAAGTACTACAGCTACAATCTGTTGAGTATGCTTGCCAGCATCGCGTTCCACTTCGTGTACTTTCTTCTTTTGATGATAGTGAAGGGACGCTAGTAAATTTTGATAGTATGGTTTCATCAACTATTATTGGTATCGCGTTACAAAATCAACATGCGTTGCTTGAAATAGCGCTTCCAGAAACTGAGATCAGCAAACATTTAGCATTATTTGGTGGAACTGCGTGGATTATTGCTCATGCAAGTGATGAGAATAAATCACAAATAGTTGTTGTAAATGATGATATTGCACGCTTGAAGCTAGTTTTTGATAGTAAAATGCGCCATATTGGTATGGTCTCCATTCTTTCCTTAGTAGGAGATAACACGGAACACTATTTGGATTCAGTTCAAAAGGTGTTAAAGGAGGCTAACATTAAAGTGCATACTTACCAGAGTGACAAACAATGTTTATCTTTGTTAATTAATGATGATGATCATGTCGCTGCTGTAGATTTAATCCATAAAAGGTTTGTGGTTGACGGCCAAAGTCTGGATAATCAATCATATCTCGCTGTTTCTTGAGCAGTGGCTATTTACGAAGTCGTAAATAATATTGGATAGTAAACGTTAAATTCTTATAAGATTGAGATGACTCAAGGAGCACATAAATGTTAATTTTGACACGTCGCGTAGGTGAAACCCTAATGATCGGTGATGAAGTGACCGTAACTGTTTTAGGTGTTAAAGGTAACCAAGTACGTATTGGTGTTAATGCACCTAAAGAAGTATCTGTTCACCGCGAAGAAATTTACATGCGAATTCAAGCGGAAAAAGAAACAGACTCTCAGGGTTCTGGTAACTATTAATGTGAAGAAGGTCTGGTATAAAACTAGGCCTTTTTTGTTATAAATGAATGCGTTTAAATATTTATTTAATCGCGAGTAATTACAGGCCCCATTAAGTTAAAAGTAAGTGAATAATTCAACGCTTACGTTGTATAAATTACCTCATTGATTATTAAGTACGCATGCGGTTCGTGATTGTCATTTTTTATCAATAAAGTGATTGACTTATTTTTGGCTGACAGTAATATGAGCCCCCGAAAGACGGTGAGGTGGCCGAGAGGCTGAAGGCGCTCCCCTGCTAAGGGAGTATACGGTTTATCCCGTATCGAGGGTTCGAATCCCTCCTTCACCGCCATCTTTCAACTTGTTTTATCTTGATAAGATAAGTTAGCCATTAAGGCATTTAGTGCGCGCGTAGCTCAGCTGGATAGAGTACCTGGCTACGAACCAGGCGGTCGGAGGTTCGAATCCTCCCGCGCGCACCATTATTTAGAGTGATGAGTGGTAAACTTGTTATTCGCACCGATTTGTGTGGTGAGGTGGCCGAGAGGCTGAAGGCGCTCCCCTGCTAAGGGAGTATACGGTTTATCCCGTATCGAGGGTTCGAATCCCTCCTTCACCGCCATTATTATTGATGGCAACCTTGTTGATATCAATATGGTGTTTCTTTAGCGAGAAGCACCCAGTGCGCGCGTAGCTCAGCTGGATAGAGTACCTGGCTACGAACCAGGCGGTCGGAGGTTCGAATCCTCCCGCGCGCACCATTATTTAGGATGATGAGTGGTAAACTTGTTATTCACACCGATTTGTGTGGTGAGGTGGCCGAGAGGCTGAAGGCGCTCCCCTGCTAAGGGAGTATACGGTTTATCCCGTATCGAGGGTTCGAATCCCTCCTTCACCGCCATTTATTTTGCATTCGTCAACGATTATCGCAAGGTAAGGTTTGTCGACTGCACTATTTCCTTTTATAGCTCAAAGGAATATCTTTCTCTAAGTAAGAAAGAACAGTGCGCGCGTAGCTCAGCTGGATAGAGTACCTGGCTACGAACCAGGCGGTCGGAGGTTCGAATCCTCCCGCGCGCACCATTATTTAAACGTGATAAGCCTCAATGCTTGTTGCTGTTACACCGATTTAGTGCGCGCGTAGCTCAGCTGGATAGAGTACCTGGCTACGAACCAGGCGGTCGGAGGTTCGAATCCTCCCGCGCGCACCATTATTTAAAAGTGATAAGCCTTAACACTTGTTGCTATTACACCGATTTAGTGCGCGCGTAGCTCAGCTGGATAGAGTACCTGGCTACGAACCAGGCGGTCGGAGGTTCGAATCCTCCCGCGCGCACCATTACTTAAAAGTGATAAGCCTTAACGCTTGTTGCTGTTACACCGATTTAGTGCGCGCGTAGCTCAGCTGGATAGAGTACCTGGCTACGAACCAGGCGGTCGGAGGTTCGAATCCTCCCGCGCGCACCATTACTTAAAAGTGATAAGCCTCAATGCTTGTTGCTGTTACACCGATTTAGTGCGCGCGTAGCTCAGCTGGATAGAGTACCTGGCTACGAACCAGGCGGTCGGAGGTTCGAATCCTCCCGCGCGCACCATTACTTAAAAGTGATAAGCCTCAA
>NZ_PYNX01000049.1:0-1118 GCF_003026755.1 Photobacterium sp. GB-50 | reverse complement strand
AACCATTATTTACAGTCGGTGAATGACGTAGCTTGGTAAGCATCCTGTTTTTGGAAATAGCGGACCAGAGGGTCGGAGATTCCTTCTCTATATAGACTCAGCTCTTCACTGACCACAATTTAAAAGTAGTGGTTTAATAAACCATTATTTACAGTCGGTGAATAGCGCAGTTTGGTAGCGCATCTGGTTTGGGACCAGAGGGTCGGGGGTTCGAATCCCTCTTCACCGACCACTATTAAAAGGTAGTGGTTTCGATAAAACCATTATTTACAGTCGGTGAATGACGTAGCTTGGTAAGCATCCTGTTTTTGGAAATAGCGGACCAGAGGGTCGGAGATTCCTTCTCTATATAGACTCAGCTCTTCACTGACCACAATTTAAAAGTAGTGGTTTAATAAACCATTATTTACAGTCGGTGAATAGCGCAGTTTGGTAGCGCATCTGGTTTGGGACCAGAGGGTCGGGGGTTCGAATCCCTCTTCACCGACCACTATTAAAAGGTAGTGGTTTAATTAACCATTATTTACAGTCGGTGAATAGCGTAGCTCGGTAAGCATCCTGTTTTTGGAAATAGCGGACCAGAGGGTCGGAGATTCCTTCTCCATATAGACTCAGCTCTTCACTGACCATAATTTAAAAGTAGTGGTTTAATAAAACCATTATTTACAGTCGGTGAATGACGTAGCTTGGTAAGCATCCTGTTTTTGGAAATAGCGGACCAGAGGGTCGGAGATTTATTCTCTATATAGACTCAACTCTTCACTGACCACAATTTAAAAGTAGTGGTTTAATATAACCATTATTTACAGTCGGTGAATAGCGCAGTTTGGTAGCGCATCTGGTTTGGGACCAGAGGGTCGGGGGTTCGAATCCCTCTTCACCGACCACTATTTAAAAATAGTGGTTTAATATAACCATTATTTACAGTCGGTGAATAGCGCAGTTTGGTAGCGCATCTGGTTTGGGACCAGAGGGTCGGGGGTTCGAATCCCTCTTCACCGACCACTTATTAGAAGCCTCGTCGAAAGACGGGGCTTTTTTGCATCAGATGTCTTTCATATTTTGTTGAATAGCATGTTTGGTAGAGCATCACAGCTCTAGGTAAATGGCGGACCAGA
>NZ_PYNX01000048.1:0-1170 GCF_003026755.1 Photobacterium sp. GB-50 | reverse complement strand
ACGGTTTTAGAGGTTAACCAATATAATCGTTCTGATTCATTCGGTGTTAATCCGCCATTATATTGATGTGGTCGTAATTGGCTGTAATAACCAATAATATATCGAGTGATTTCGTGTTTTGCTTCAGCAAAACTACGATAACCTACATTTGGTACCCATTCTGTTTTTAAACTTCTAAAGAAGCGTTCCATGGGGGCGTTATCCCAACAATTTCCTCGTCGTGATAAGCTTTGTTTAATCTGGCATCGCCATAGTAATTGTCTGTAGTAACTGCTGGTATAATGACTACCTTGATCACTGTGAAACATAACCCCTTTAGGTTTATGTCGTGATTCATAAGCCATCATAAGAGCCTTACCTGTTAAGTGACTGTCAGGCGATAGAGACATCGCCCAACCAACAGGCTTTCTCGAAAATAAATCGATAACCACAGCAAGATACATCCAGCGATGTCCAGTCCACACATAAGTCACATCACCAACCCAAACTTGATTAGGTGATGTAACTGCAAATTGACGATTCAGATGATTTGGAATTGCAATATGCTCTTGATTTGCTTTTCGGTATCTATGTTTCGGTGATTGGCAACTAACAAGATTAAGGGCTTTCATTTGTTTGGATGCACGATACCGACTCAAGGGAATACCTTGAGTCGTAACCATATCTGCAATGGTTCTTGCTCCAGCAGAACCATTGCTTGCAGCATGTACCTCTTTGATTAAACTACGCAGTTTAATCAATTCAATAGAAATAGATTTTGGGCGTCTTTGCCAATATTTATAGCTACTGCGATGAACATCAAATACTTTGCATAACGTTGTTATGCTGTGGCTCTTCCTGAGTTTCTCGATTAACGAGAATTGTTCAATGAGTCTGACATCAAGAGAGCGGTGGCTTTTTTTAAGATTTCATTATGCTCTTCAAGAGTGGCTAATTTCTTCTTTAACTCTCGTATTTCAATCTGTTCAGGCGTCATCGGTGAAGCTTTCGGTGATTTACCTTGGCGCTCTTCTTTTAACTGACGAACCCACTTATCCATCGTAGATTTACCCACATTCATGGCCTGAGCAGCTTCAGTTACTGAATAGTTTTGATCGATAACTAATTGTGCTGCCTCTAATTTAAATTCAGCACTAAATAATCGTCTTGTTCGTTTTGTCATGATGTCAC
>NZ_PYNX01000047.1:0-1425 GCF_003026755.1 Photobacterium sp. GB-50 | reverse complement strand
TAATGCCGTTCGGATAAGCATCATCGTTTATACCTAAACGGGTACTTGGATGGCACAAAGAGGACTGAACGTGGAAACGTTCGGTCCTTTCTTTTGTCCGGCAGAATAAAGTGACTGACGGCCTCACGCATTTGCTTTAGTTTGGCAGGGAGTGTTCCATCTGGACTTAATGCTAACCACCTAAGCTGGGTGTCAATGAGGTTAATTGCTGCCGTAAAACTCACTCGAGTCGGCTTCACATCAGCATCTGCGGCTATCTGTACCATTTCTAGTCGCACTAAGTTATATGCTAGCAATACCCCCCAGAGTTCTTGTTTTACTCCAGATGGGAATCGACTTCTCAGGGTAACTTCGCTTTGCAACTGAGTTTGTTTTATCTCACCAAAGCCTTCTTCTATCTCCCAGCGTTGCCAGTAGATACGCAGTAGCTCTTCGAGTGGGTACTGATTTGGATCAGCCAAAGAGGTAATAAAACCTTCAATTTCACCCGCAGGATCTTTGTACAGTACAAGCCTTGCCTGCCAGGTGGCAGGCAGCTCAGAGTTCTTCTTTCTCGCCTGCGGGGATATTGGCATCTCGATGAGCATGTCGTTGTCAGCGTATTCCTCAATGACTTCATAACGAAGCTTACGTTTTATTGGTGTTAGCCAGTGACTATTAACTGCCGCTTCTTGCCAGTTAATCAGTAAATCTGCAGAGAAATAGCAACGGTCAAATAAGGTTAGTGAATTAGCGGGAACATCAGTTAGCAGGCGATGCGCTAATGTCACTTCACCAACATTGCACGCATCAAATGATGCGCCCAGCATCATGCGAGTTTCAGCAGCCATCAGTCCAACTAATCGAAGCTGAGGGTAAGGTTTGTAACTCTTAGAAATGAAGCCAAATGATTCAGCATTTTCTTCTGAGTCAGGGCATCGAAAAGTCGTACCGTCGACAGCAAGAACATTGAGGTTTAGGACGATGTTTAGCTGAAGTGCATCGGCTTCCCACGCCGAAACAGCGGTCTTAAAAAGCGCAGCTAAGGGAGCTTCATCTAATCGACGTCGACTGTCTGTGAGGACACTAGGCGCAACTCTAGACCAACTATTCTCGGGTTGAGGTTGGAGTGCTAAGTCTAGAGAGCTGCATACTTCCTTGATAGACTTGTTGCGTTGTAAACCCATCCAAATGACGAGCCATACGGCTTGTTGAGCTGGTAATCGGCGACGCCGAATACTTGCTTTGTTAGTATTATGAAGAGCCTGTTCAATCCATTCCATCTCAATAGCATTAACAACAGACTCATAGTTACTACTATTTTCCATCGTTTCATGCGCTTGGTTTAACTCATCAACTAACATATAAAAATCCCTACCAACAAACGTTGGTAGGGATTATTACGCAATCTTAGGATCGTTCAAGTACCTTAAACGATCGGCATTA
>NZ_PYNX01000046.1:0-1629 GCF_003026755.1 Photobacterium sp. GB-50 | reverse complement strand
CAGCACTTACACACCCGACCTATCAACGTTGTAGTCTTCAACAACCCTTTAGAGACCTTAAAGGTCTAGGGATGACTCATCTTGAGGCTCGCTTCCCGCTTAGATGCTTTCAGCGGTTATCGATTCCGAACTTAGCTACCGGGCAATGCGTCTGGCGACACAACCCGAACACCAGCGGTTCGTCCACTCCGGTCCTCTCGTACTAGGAGCAGCCCCTCTCAATCATCCAACGCCCACGGCAGATAGGGACCGAACTGTCTCACGACGTTCTAAACCCAGCTCGCGTACCACTTTAAATGGCGAACAGCCATACCCTTGGGACCGACTTCAGCCCCAGGATGTGATGAGCCGACATCGAGGTGCCAAACACCGCCGTCGATATGAACTCTTGGGCGGTATCAGCCTGTTATCCCCGGAGTACCTTTTATCCGTTGAGCGATGGCCCTTCCATTCAGAACCACCGGATCACTATGACCTGCTTTCGCACCTGCTCGAATTGTCATTCTCGCAGTCAAGCGGGCTTATGCCATTGCACTAACCTCACGATGTCCGACCGTGATTAGCCCACCTTCGTGCTCCTCCGTTACTCTTTGGGAGGAGACCGCCCCAGTCAAACTACCCACCAGGCACTGTCCGTAACCCCGATAAGGGGCCAACGTTAGAACATCAAGCATACAAGGGTGGTATTTCAAGATTGACTCCACAACCACTGGCGCGGTTGCTTCAACGTCTCCCACCTATCCTACACATGTAGGGTCAATGTTCAGTGCCAAGCTATAGTAAAGGTTCACGGGGTCTTTCCGTCTAGCCGCGGGGACGCAGCATCTTCACTGCGATTTCAATTTCACTGAGTCTCGGGTGGAGACAGCGTGGCCATCATTACGCCATTCGTGCAGGTCGGAACTTACCCGACAAGGAATTTCGCTACCTTAGGACCGTTATAGTTACGGCCGCCGTTTACCGGGGCTTCGATCAAGAGCTTCGACCGAAGTCTAACCCCATCAATTAACCTTCCGGCACCGGGCAGGCGTCACACCGTATACGTCATCTTTCGATTTTGCACAGTGCTGTGTTTTTAATAAACAGTTGCAGCCACCTGGTATCTGCGACTCCCGGCAGCTTAGAGAGCAAGTCTCATCACCGCTAGGAGCGTACCTTCTCCCGAAGTTACGGTACCATTTTGCCTAGTTCCTTCACCCGAGTTCTCTCAAGCGCCTTGGTATTCTCTACCTGATCACCTGTGTCGGTTTGGGGTACGATTTCTTATAATCTGAAGCTTAGAAGCTTTTCCCGGAAGCATGGCATCAATGACTTCGTCACCGTAGTGACTCGACATCGTATCTCAGCCTTAAGATGGTCCGGATTTGCCTAAACCATCAGCCTACATACTTGGACCTGGACAACCGTCGCCAGGCTCACCTAGCCTTCTCCGTCCCTCCATCGCAATTATAAGAAGTACGGGAATATTAACCCGTTTCCCATCGACTACGCCTTTCGGCCTCGCCTTAGGGGTCGACTTACCCTGCCCCGATTAACGTTGGACAGGAACCCTTGATCTTCCGGCGAGGGAGTTTTTCACTCCCTTTATCGTTACTCATGTCAGCATTCGCACTTCTGATACCTCCAGCA
>NZ_PYNX01000045.1:0-1744 GCF_003026755.1 Photobacterium sp. GB-50 | reverse complement strand
TGTGATTACCGAGGGAGGTTGACGGTTTAAATACCGAAGGATTCTGTCGTTGTCTTATTTATAATAGTTCACTATGGCAGAGTTACTCTTATTCGATAATTGAAGCCTTGGCACGTGCCTCCCGTAACTCTCTTGTATTCAGCTTTTCCGCAAGCCAGATGTTCCTCACGGTTGAGTGGCTGATCGATATATCAAAACGCTTTCTCATTTCACCGCTGATCATGATTGATGTTAAGTGAGGTAATTTGAGCGTTAGCAAGATGACTATATCTCTAGTCTTTTCATCAATACGATTACTATTGTGTGATTGACCATACATACGCTTTAAAGCTAACGGACCATGAGCTTCAAGTAGCTGACGGTTGTTGTGTATGCTTTTGACAGAGCAGCCGCTCTGTCGAGCCGCCTCTCTAACATTTCCTAACTCATTAGCGAGTTCAATAGCATTGAGCTTTTTCTGAACTTCTTCTCCGTATTCCTTTCTCGAGCTTGGCTCAATAAGTTCTTTAATTGTTAATTCTCGGTTTGCGAAATAAGCCGAAAATCCGCCATCAAGTTGTTTATGCAATTCAACTTGTTGGCTCACAATAGAATGTCGTAATGGAGAAGTAATTTGGTACATTTTGTTGGCGTAACTGAAGGTATGATCTCTACGTATTTTTCGATATTCTTTTTGAATACATACCTTATCGAGGTTGATATGTTTGGGAACGGGTCGATGCTCCGAGCGAACCTGTTTGGCGTTGACGGTAAGTGTCGTTGCCCAATACTCAGGGATAAAAGTGTTTTGTAGGTAATTATTAGCGCTGTTCATATCAGTAACTTCAGCCAGTCTTAACTCAGGAACAAGACGATCTTGGAACGTATCAAAGGCACGTTCTATACGTCCTTTACCTTGAGGTGAATTAGCAAAAATAATTTCAATTCCTAGTTCTTCACAGGCCCGCTGCATTTGAGAAAAGTGGCAACGTTTTGGACCGCCAAAGATGCCAGCTCTATCGACGTAAAGGGTTTTAAAAAGCCCTTTTTTCTCGATGTAAGCTTTCATTACCTTGAGACATCCTTCAGTTGTTTCTGAGGGAAAGAATTCCGCATGAACCTCACTGGTTGCATCATCAATCATGGCAATAAGACAGGACTTTTTATCACCGAACCAAAGGTGTGGACTACCGTCCATCTGAAGCATTAATCCTTCTGCTTCCATACGCTCACGTCGTCTTCTCACCTTAGAACGTCGATGTTTAGCCCGTTTTACATGATGAATTTCATGTGCCCAAGAACGAAGAGTCTCCCGCTTAACTTTAATGCCTTCCAAAATCTCTAACATGTCGGCTAAGTGGGTCATATTTAAGTCGTAATACTTGGTTTTTATAAGAGCCTGAACTCGCTGCTTTACTGCATCGGGTATTTTATTCGCGGGTGCTCTACCCGTATTACCATGAACGACAAATCGAACACCATCAGCGCGATATCGCTTGAGATAGCGCTCTATAGTACGGCGAGATTTATTGAGGAGCTTAGAAGCATTAGTGATTGAGATTTTACCAAGCGCCACCTTAGATATGATATCTACGGTAAGCTGAGATTGAGCATCCATAACGATCATCCTACACACCTCTGACTAGCCCATATTGATAGTCAAAGAATTACGTAAAAATGGAGACCGTCAATTTCCCTCGGTAATTAAGCAAGCGACAAAGTCGCTTGGTAGTTAGGGTACGACAGAATCGCTTGGTGATCACAT
>NZ_PYNX01000044.1:0-2048 GCF_003026755.1 Photobacterium sp. GB-50 | reverse complement strand
GCGCCTTCAGTTTCGTGTTCGAAACCTGGGAATTCTGCATCCCATGCTTCTAGTGCTTTCAAGTACTGAATTTGAGGACTTGTTTCGTCACCGAAGTTTTCACCACCCATTAGCATTGGGATGCCTGGTGGGTAAGGGATAACAGAGTTCGCTGCAACACGACCCACTAGCTTGTCAGAAGGTACTAGCTCAACTTCATCAGATACGACGAACTGGTAAGCAGTACGTGGTTTCACTTCCATCTCTGGAAGGCTAGAGTAAGCGTGGTTTAGTACTTGGCTTGGGTTATGACGTACTAGGTACTTAAACATACGCTCACCAAGATCTTTAAGGCCAAGACCTTTGTATACTTCTGGTGCTGATGCAACTAACTCAGGTAATAGTGTTTCGATATCTGCGTTAGCATCGTAGTGACGCTTGAATGACAACAATGTGTTGATCAATGTGTCACGCTTACCTTTAGTAATACCCATTGAGAATAGGAACATTACTTGGAAGTCAGTAGTACGTGTTGGTACGATACCGAAACGACCTAGGTATGCAGTCACAAGTGCTGCTGGAACACCTGTTTCTAGGAAGTTACCGTTGTCGTCAAGTCCAGGAGTTAGCAAGCTAACTTTGATTGGATCAAGCATACACCAGTCATTGTCGATTTCGTCAAAGCCGTGCCACTTGTCGCCAGGAGTTAGTTTCCAGTTCTCTTGGATAGTCATTAGAGACTCAACAGATGCATCTTCAAAGTTAACCTTGTCACCGTTCATTTCTGTAACAGTTTCTGCGTTCCAAGGTTTGAAGAACCAATCGTTGTCATTGGTGTAGTTGTTGAATAGCTGACGCATGTTTTGACGGAAGATGATCGCTTCGCGGTTTACTTCGTCAGTCAGTGTTTTACCACTTTCGCCTTTCATCATGTTAGCTGCAACATCGTTAGACGCACAGATTGCGTATAGTGGCGATGTTGAAGTGTGCATCATGTATGCTTGGTTGAAACGGTCAAAGTTGATCGCGTCTTCACCGTTACGTACGTGAATGTATGATGCTTGAGACAATGCATTCAATAACTTGTGAGTTGAGTGAGTTGCAAATACTGTTGGACCTTTGTGGTCTTTAGCATCGCCACGCATTGCGAAGTGACCCTTGTAGATAGGGTTAAAACGTGCGTAACCGAACCATGCTTCATCCATATGAATACGGCTAGAGCTTTCGCCTAGTAGCGCTTCAGTCACTTCAGAGTGGTAACATAAACCGTCGTAAGTACAGTTAGTTACAACCGCGTAGCTCGCTTTTTTCTCATCAGCGTTGAAAGGAATGCCCGCATTTTTAGCTTTAAGTGCGATGCCTTCTTTGCTCATTTGAACTTGGCTGATTGGACCGATAATACCGTAACAGTTACGGCTAGGTACCATGTAGATAGGGCGTGCACCCGTTAAGATCAGACCTTGCTCGATTGATTTGTGACAGTTACGGTCACAAATAGCGATGTCGTCATCTTTCAAACATGCTTGCATGATTGTACGGTTTGAACCAGAAGTACCTACGATACCAGAGTAAGATTGGTGAGCACCAAATACTTTAGCAGCTTCAACTTCTGAATCTTTGAATGCGCCGCTGTGGTCAAGTAGAGAACCCAGTGCTGCACGTTCGATACCCATATCGGTACGGAATAGATTTTCGCCGAAGAATTCGAAGAATTGGTTACCAGCAGGGGTCTTAGTAAAACCGATACCACCTTGGTGACCAGGCGCAGACCATGAGTACTCATGGATGTCGTTGTAGTGCATCATCGCTTTCATGAAAGGCGGTAGCACTTGTGAGCGGTAACGACGCATAGCAGCAACGATACGGCCAGCAACGAAATCTGCAGTATCTTCTAGTACTGAGTAACACTCATCAACACGTTCCATTAACTGGCGGTTGTTAAGAATAGAAGTACGAGCGCGTTCTGCTAGTAGAAATACTGGCACTTCAGGTTGACGTGCTTGTAGTGCTGCTAACAAATCAACTTCTTCGTGAGAGTTAACGATTTGCTCTTCAGTTTTTTCAAGAGC
>NZ_PYNX01000043.1:0-2286 GCF_003026755.1 Photobacterium sp. GB-50 | reverse complement strand
TGTTGCATCGGCTGACTCGAATGGCCCGTAAATCTCAAACTGATGTCCTTCAATAACTTTCGATAAAAACCACATGCCGATTTTAAATGTATCGTTGGTGCTGCGTTGTACATCTTCAACATTTTCGGCTGTGATATTTGAAACCATCGCTTGGACTTGGTTGTGGTTATCGTAAGAAAAATATTGGCACACTTTAGTTGTCATTGTTAGTTCTCCAGAGTTAATTTGTAGTTTTCAAGCGCCTTAAAGATTTGTTCATAGTTTTCAATGATCTCTTGGTCAGCATCTATCAATGAACCACTAATATCGGAGTTAAACCAAGTGATTAACTTTTCTAATTGGAACGCTGTCACAATAATTCACCATCTTCTAATTCAACAATTTTCAATCCATAGCGTTTAAGTTCTAGAGAACCAAAATTATTAACAGTAAAGCTCGAGCTATCTAATGTATAAAGTCCAACTTTGTAAGCTTGCTCTTCTTCAGATAACGATAATTTTATTTCGACTGGGAATTTTCCCCCTAAATATGCATAGGCTGTTTGCTCATAAATAGTTTTAGCCGGCTTACCTTCTTTGCCAGGTATTAGCTTTGATTGTTTATTTTCATGTTCAGGGAAAACTTCGATTTTTAGCATGCTATCTCCTTAAGCATATGCTTTAAAAGGTAAAATATTTGATGTTTCAACAACGGGCATTTTGTACCAAGCTGGAATAGAAAGTGATTTAACTTCAATGACTTCAGAGCGTTTTAAGGTCGGACACAAGCGACTAACATCGAATTTTTGTCCAATATCTATCCCTATTTTCTTAAGGCGAGCCTTATGCTCATAGAACTGTGTATCACTTAACATTTGACGCAAATCCATACCTTGTTGCCACAAAATTGCATAACTTTGGGTACTGTTAGCTGCTTGGCGACTTTTAACTATAGAGTGATTAAGTAATTGATCTGCAATGGTTTCATGTTCATCGTGAGATATATGTATTGTCTTCATGGCATTCTCAATATCTTGAATATGTTCAACAAAATCAGTTTCTTTCACGACTCCATACCAATTCAGATTGTATCGCTTGAGCATTGTTTGCCTTAGACTATGTTCTTCTCGAACAACACCTTTTCTTTCACAATACTCAATAATATTTTGTATATATGTCAGTATGTTATCGTCTTTCTGATTACTATTTTTCTCGGCTTTTTTGAGATGTCTTTTTAACTCAACAGCTTTGTTATATAGCTTGGTCATTGACCAAGTTGATGCCTCTCCCCAGTTACAAGTATTTCCATCTGGGTAAAGCTTGGGTTTTCTAGCTCTTCCAATTTGCATTGAAGACAATCCGCGAATAAATGATTGCTCTCTACCCTTACCTATCTCATGATTTCTAGTCCAATCAATTAATGTAATTTCAGCTCCGTTGCCGATTAATGATGATGATTTTCCATCAGGTGTCTGCCTATGATGAAATCTTGTTGTTTTTGTAAATGGCGGTAAACCCAATTGATTCAATATGTTGTTATAAATACTGACGCATTCATCAATGGTCTTTAAGCCAAATAAATTATCAACTCTTTGCCAACGAGAAGGATTACCTTCCACTCTTACTTTGCGTCCATCACAGCGAACGGTAAGTTTTGTACTAAACGAACCTTCAAGAATTTTCTTATTTACTGACGGAGGTAACTTTTCACCTGTTTCAAGGTCAATTTTTTCAATCACATGAGTACCAACAAAAGGCAAATTACCCTCTTGGTATTCTTGCTGAATGAACAATTGATCAATGAAAAAAGATGTCACATCAAAACCCTGTCAAGTACATTTATATGTACCTTACACTCTACTATTATGTACTTCAACCTATAGGTATTAAAAAGTGTATGTATAATTAAAGAAAACTAAACCCATGGAGAGTTTAAAGTGCTTAAAGATGTACTTAAGGAAGCTAGAGCTGAGTTAGGACTTAAACAGGAAGATGTTGCTTCAATGGTTAATGTTACGAAGCAAACCTATTTAAAATGGGAAAATGGGACGACAGAACCTAAAGCATCACAAATAAACTTACTTTCTAAGGCATTGAATGTCAGTGCTAATGAAATCTGTGAAGGTCGCCGTTATTCACGAATGAGCTTGGAAAACTTCATTATTCAAAAAGCAGTAAATAGTGATTCTCGTGAAATTGAAACTTTACGAGTGTGGGAACAAATTCCAGATCATGCCGCCTTTCTTAATAGCTTAGTTGAGCCCTTTAGTGATCAAGGTTTGACAGATAAAATCTCAGCTTTAGAAGA
>NZ_PYNX01000042.1:0-3557 GCF_003026755.1 Photobacterium sp. GB-50 | reverse complement strand
ATATCAATAGAAGGGTTGATACTTGATATCGGGTTTTCTGATAAAAATTGTTCAAACACAGCAATATCGGCTTGTTGAGGTGTTGTTGCTTTTGAGCATCCATTTAAGACTAAAAAAGAGAAAACTAATAATAGGGTAGTAATATTTACTTTCATGCATTTAAGGCCTTAACGGACTGAGAAGCTAATTGATTTTAATGCATAATTGTACATCTAATCTCTGCTGGGCAATAATTTGCTCAAGGTGATTAAGAAGCGCTTCTTAAATATCTAAGAAGCGCCCTAAGATCAATTAAATTGATGGGTGAAAATTTATTGTATATCTAAACGTGAGTAAAACATTGTTGCGTGAGCACCATCGATATAAATCACTTTTTTTACCGAATCTGCTTTTTCTTGAGCCTTTTTATTAGCAGCAATTAAGGCGTCTTTTTCTTTAGGTGCAATAACTTCATGCAAACCAAAAGAACGTCCGTTTTGTAAATCAAGAGCTTTAGCGACAATATATTTTTGTGTATTATTTAATGAGTTATTATCTAGGCTATTTAATTGGTATAAATTCCATGCTGCATTTGAGCCTAATTTTATACCCTGCTCTATGTAATTAAGGTAGCTTTCTCCACCTTCACGACCACTTTGTACCTCATTACCTATAAGCCCCTCAATAGCCGGTACAAAGTTATTAAACCGCGCATAATTAAGAAGATTCACAGCCATAGCTTCCATGTTTTTATTTGGCTTATCTTCATTGATAATTTTATTCGCATACTCTACGAGCGGGTAGTAATAATGCTTTTCAGCAGATTGAATAACCGCATCAATATACTCCTTGTGGGTTAGGTCAGGTTTCAATGTAGTGCTGTAATATACGGCACGAACGTCGCCTGTTTTGGCTTTTTCAGCAAAGAGTTTTTGTGCTTTCTCCACCCATTTTTCACTGCAATCATTCGGGAAGTACATTTGGCATTGATGGTTATCAGGTGCAAAAAATAATGCCGCATATGGATTACCTAACTCTGCCGATTGTATAAGCATCTTACGAGCGATAGGTGTGCTTTTAATACTTCCCGAGTATGAGATTAAAGCCGTCCAATAAAGTGCATCGGGGTCATTTTTATCAACAAGCGGTTTCAGTGCTTTTTCTGCTTTTCCCCAGAGATTACGCTGAATATTGAGTACCCCTTCAAAAAGTGGATCACCAGGCATATAGATACTTGCTACATCAATAGATGAACTGATGCTTGAGATCGGATTTTCTGATAAGAATTGTTCAAATACAGCAATATCGGCTTGTTGAGGTGTTGTTGCTTTTGAGCAACCGGTTAAGGCTAAAAAAGAGAAAACTAATAATAGTGTACTAATAGTTACTTTCATGCATTTAGACCTTAACTTAGCGGACTGAGAAGCTGATTGATTTTAATGCACAATAGTACACCTAACAATTACTGGGCAATAATTTGCTTTAATCATTGATTAAAAAAGCGCTTCCTGTTCATTTAGTAAGCGCTCAAAAATTAAAAAATAATTAACCTTCAGGTACGTGAGCACCATCAATATAAATCACTCTTTTTACCGAATCTGCTTTTTCTTGTGCCTTTTTATTCGCAGCAATTAAGGCTGCTTTTCCTTTTGGTGGGATAGAAAAACTAATGCCGTAGTCGTAACCATTAAATAACTCACTCGCCTTGGCTATGAAGTATTTTTGTTGGCTTGATAAGGATTTATCATTAATGCTATTTAATAGATAAACTCGCCATGCATGGTTTGAGCCAATGTTTATTCCTTGTTCTGTAAGACTTTTGTACTGTTCACCTTGAGTACGTTTTTTTTCACCCTCATACCCCATCAAAGCGTCAATAGCCGGTATAAAGTTATTAAATTGCGCATAATTAAGAAGATTCACAGCCATAGCTTCCATGTTTTTATTTGGCTTATCTTCATTGATAATTTTATTCGCATACTCTACGAGCGGGTAGTAATAATGCTTTTCTGCAGATTGAATAACCGCATCAATATATTCCTCGTGGGTTAAATCTGGTTTCAATATTGTGCTGTAATATACGGCACGAACGTTGCCTGTTTTTGCTTGTTCTGCAAAGAGTTTTTGTGCTTTCTCTACCCATTTTTCACTGCATTCACTGGAATAGTACATTTGACAAATATCGTTTTTAGGCGAAAAAAACAATGCTGCATAAGGGTTACCTTGTTCCGCTGATTCCATATATAGCTTTTTAGCTATAGGGTTGTTTTTAATACCCGTTCCCCATGTAATTGATGCTAACCAAAATTTTGCGTCAGGATTTTGGTTCTTTGCCATCGGCTCAAGTTGTTTCTTTGCCTCAGCCCAAAGATTACGTTGGATGTACAAAACACTTTCAAAAAGTGGGTCATCTTGCTGGTATATACTTGCGATATCAACGGTTGGACTTACTGATGATATAGGATTTTCTGATAAAAATTGTTCAAATACAGCAATATCGGCTTGTTGAGGTGTTGTTGCTTTTGAGCATCCATTTAAGACTAAAAAAGAGAAAACTAATAATAGGGTAGTAATATTTACTTTCATGCATTTAAGGCCTTAACTTAACGGACTGAGAAGCTAATTGATTTTAATGGCGTATAGTACACCTAAAAACAATTAGGCAATAATTTGCTTGAGGTGATTAAAGGCTAATAAAGAACTTGATAATGAGCACCATCTATAAAGATTACTTTTTTTACCTTATCTGCCTTTTCTTGAGCTTTTTTATTCGCAACAATTAAAGCGTCTTTTCCTTTAGGAGGAGTAACAAAGCTTATACCGAACTCATCACCATTAAATAAATAATTTGCTTTAGCTACAATATATTTTTGTGTTTCAGTTAGGGAGTTATTATGACGACTAAGTATACTATAACCACCCCATGCGTCATTTGAACCCATTGCAATGCCCTGCTGCATAAGTTCCTTGTAAAGAGGGCCTTTCATTCGCTTATGTTTACCTTCGTGATTCATTAAAGCATCTATAGCAGGAACAAAGTTATAAAAGCGTGCATAATTAAGAAGGTCACTAGCGAGTTCCTTCATTTCTTGATTAGATTTTTCTGATTCTCTTAAAGTAATAGAGTATTCAACAAGCGGGTAAAAATAGTGATTGTCTGCTGCACTAATAATGGCGTTAATATATTGCTCGTGGGTTAAATCTGGTTTTAATATCGTACTGTAATATACGGCACGAACGTCACCTGTTTTTGCTTGTTCTGCAAACAGTTTTTGTGCTTTTTCTACCCACTTCTCACTGCATTGTTTTTTAAAATACATATTACAATAGCGGCTATCTGGTGAAAAAAATAGAGCGGCATAGGGGTTACCTAACTCTGCTGCTTCCATTAACATTTTTCCGGCCTTCGGAGTATCATATATGCTCGAACCGTAGGTAATGGTGGCTAACCAATACATCGCTTCTGGATTTTTTTTATCAGCTAAAGGTTGAAGTGTTTTTTCAGCTTTTCCCCATAACTTACGCTGAATATTCAAAATCCCCTCAAAAAGTGGATCACCAGGCTGATAGATACTCGC
>NZ_PYNX01000041.1:0-3895 GCF_003026755.1 Photobacterium sp. GB-50 | reverse complement strand
GGGTATCATATATGCTCGAACCGTAGGTAATGGTGGCTAACCAATACATCGCTTCTGGATTTTTTTTATCAGCTAAAGGTTGAAGTGTTTTTTCAGCTTTTCCCCATAACTTACGCTGAATATTCAACACTCCTTCAAAAAGTGGATCACCAGGTTGATAGATACTCGCGATATCAATAGAAGGGTTGATACTTGATATCGGGTTTTCTGATAAAAATTGTTCAAACACAGCAATATCGGCCTTTTGTGGCTCTGTTGCTTTTGAGCAACCGGTTAAGGCTAAAAAAGAGAAAACTAATAGAAGGGTAGTAATAGTTACTTTCATGCATTTAAGGCCTTAACTTAACGGACTGAGAAGCTAATTGATTTTAATGGCGTATAGTACACCTAAAAACAATTGGGCAATAATTTGCTTTAATATTGATTAAAAAAGCGCTTCCTTTTTATTTAGGAAGTGCTCAAAAATAATTAACCTTCAGGTACGTGAGCACCATCAATATAAATCACTCTTTTTACAGAATCTGCTTTTTCTTGAGCCTTTTTATTCGCTACAATTAAAGCTTTTTTGTCTTTAGGAGGATGAGTAATACTTATTGTAAAATCATCACCATTAAAATACTTCGTAGCTTTAGCAGAAATATACTTTTGTGTATCAGATAGCGAAGAACTTTTGTAGCTATGTAGTTGATATCCTTTCCAAGCCGCATTTGAGCCAACCGTCATGCCTTGTTCTATCAGCTGATTGAACAATTTACTATTAGTGCGATCATATTTTCCCTCATAATCCATTAATGACTCAATAGCTGGCACGAAATTTTGGAATCGTGCATAGTTAAGAAGTTTTGCAGCTATGTTTTCCATATCCTTGTCAGGATTTTCCTCATTAATAATTGTATTCGAATATTCAACAAGCGGATAATAGTAATGATTTTTCGCTGCATTGATAATGGCACTAATATATTGCTCGTGGGTTAAATCTGGTTTCAATATTGTGCTGTAATATACGGCACGAACGTTGCCTGTTTTTGCTTGTTCTGCAAAGAGTTTTTGTGCTTTCTCTACCCATTTTTCACTGCATTCACTGGAATAGTACATTTGACAAATATCGTTTTTAGGCGAAAAAAACAATGCTGCATAAGGGTTGCCTTGTTCAGCTGATTCCATATATAGCTTTTTAGCTATAGGATTGTTTTTAATACCCGTTCCCCATGTAATTGATGCTAACCAAAATTTTGCGTCAGGATTTTGGTTCTTTACCATCGGCTCAAGTTGTTTCTTTGCCTCAGCCCAAAGATTACGTTGGATGTACAAAACACTTTCAAAAAGTGGGTCACCTTGTTGGTATATACTTGCGAGATCAACGGTTGGACTTACTGATGATATAGGATTTTCTGATAAAAATTGTTCAAATACAGCAATATCGGCTTGTTGAGGTGTTGTTGCTTTTGAGCAACCGGTTAAGGCTATCGAAGAGAGAGTTAAAAGTAGGGTAGTAATTATTACTTTCATGCATTTAAGGCCTTAACTTAGTGTACTGAGAAGCTAATTGATTTTAATGCATAATTGTACACCTAAAAATTACTAGGCAATAATTTGCTCGAGGTGTAGATAGTGAGGTGAAATGTAGAGTAGGTTAAATTAAGAAAACCTATTAATAATCTGATTTTAAATAGTTAAAATCCCCCCTCAGAATAAAGGGGGGAATAGGGTGTTAATGAGAAATCATTTTATTCACTTTGTTAAAAAATCCGCTAAGGTTTTTGTCGTTATACAATTTCTCAAAAGGCTTGATACTATAACTTATCATTTCAAAATCCCATCCTTGATTATTGTTTAATTTTATAGCCTTATCGTATTCTGTTTTTAATTTAGGATCTAATTTTGAATCTGGATGTTTTAGATAATCAGAAAATGGGATGTAATTTTTCGCATTGTCATTGTTAAATAAATATGATGCTACTTCTTCATACCCGTTCAAATCACCTTTTTTAGCTAAATTATTTAACATTAAACCAAATTCTTTTTTAGAAGGACAATTTCTAAATTCTGAATTTGGCTTATCACAGTTCCCAATAAAGCTAATTATTAAATTTTTATTTTCTGCATTAATTAAAATATCTTTAGCTAATTTTTTATAATACTCGTATTCTTTATTCTGTTTATCAGTTTTGTTTTCAATAAAAAATAGAGCTTTTTGTAGCTCGTCAGCACAATAAAAAAAACGCTCTGCTGCACATTGCCTAAGAAGGTTATCTGCTTTTGGAGTGAACCATGTTCCTTCTTTATTTACTCGCTCTTCAAATGACATATAACGATACTGCTCATAATCTTCGTTATATAATACAGATGGATTCCCATTTTTCCATTTACGATAAGTGGATATTAATAATTTTTTATAACCAGAATTGTCACATAATTCTTTATATCTATTAAGTTGACAGGTTCTTTTCTCCCCATAGGTATCCATGGCATAAGGATACCCCTCATCTGTTAAAGCTTTTAGCATCTCTAAAGACTTTTTTAGATCATAACGTGCTATTGAAACTGCATAAATATATCTTGCCTCTATATTATCTTTATTATTAATATAAGGTGTAGTTAGCTCTATCGCTTTTTTAAAATCAAAATCGTACACCATAAAATTTTTCGCAAGATATATTTTATTTCTATCTGCATTTGACAGATCAGAAGAGTAACCATCTTGCGTGGTACTTGCACAGTTCCATGAAGAGAAGCTGATGGCAACAATTATCAAAGGGAAGATAAGAGACTTCATAATGTAAAATATTGCTCACGGTTGGATTTAAACAAAAGAAATATTACACTAATTTTCTGTTGGGCAATAATTTGCTCGAGGTGATTAAGAAGCGCTGCTCAATTAAATATTAGAGTGCACGCGGGTGAGCGCCATCAATGTAAATCACTTTTTTTACTGAATCAGCTTTCTCTTGAGCTTTATTATTCGCTACAATTAAAGCTTCTTTTTCTTTAGGAGGATGAGTAAAGCTTATTGCAAAGTCATCACCATTAAAAAGCTTAGTTGCTTTTGCTGCAATATATTTCTTTTTCTCAGATAAAGAGTCATCTTCAATACTTAAGATTCTATATCCTTGCCAAGCATAGTTTGAACCCAAAGAAATGCCTTGCTTCATTAATTCTTTATATAAAGAACCATTCATTCTTTTATGTTTACCCTCAATTTTCATTAAGGATTCAATAGCAGGGACAAAGTTATTAAAACCTGCATAGTTAAGAAGCTTAATAGTGATTTTCTTCATTTCTTGATTAGAATCTTCTGCTTTTCTTAAATTATTAGAGTATTCGACAAGCGGATAATAATAATGATTTTTCGCTGCATTGATAATGGCACTAATATATTGCTCGTGGGTTAAATCTGGTTTCAATATTGTACTGTAATATACGGCACGAACGTCGCCTGTTTTTGCTTGTTCTGCAAACAGGTTTCGTGCTTTTTTCGTCCATTTGTCACTGCATTTACTGGGAAAATACATTTGACATTGCTCATCATTGCTAGACAGTGCCATTGCTGAATAAGGATAACTTTCAGCCGAAACTCTTAATAGATCGTATGCTTTCGCTTTATCATTAATCCCTGAACGATAAATTACTTTTGCCAGCCAAAACATAGCATCCGGTTGTTTATTCTTCACTAGTGGCGTTAATTCTTTTTCTGCAATATCTAAGCGCTTTCGCTGTATCCCCAATACGGCCTTAAAAAGTGGATCACCAGGCTGGTAGATACTCGCAATATCAATAGAAGGGTTGATACTTGATATCGGGTTTTCTGATAAAAATTGTTCAAACACAGCAATATCGGCTTGTTGAGGTGTTGTTGCTTTTGAGCATCCATTTAAGACTAAAAAAGAGAAAACTA
>NZ_PYNX01000040.1:0-4455 GCF_003026755.1 Photobacterium sp. GB-50 | reverse complement strand
TTTCCATCGTTTCATGCGCTTGGTTTAACTCATCAACTAACATATAAAAATCCCTACCAACAAACGTTGGTAGGGATTATTACGCAATCTTAGGATCGTTCAAGTACCTTAAACGATCGGCATTAGATCATAAGATCGGCTTTTCTTGTCAACATGGTTCTGACGAGAAACAATCAAAACATAAGAAATACCCTCGATTAACGCCTTTCACTCTTATTTGATATTTACTTAGATAAAGTCAATATTTCCGTAGTACGAGTTTATAACTTCATTTCTTAAATAAGTTGCGATAGCACAATGCTCATCTATATTTTTCATATTTTGACGGTTTAGGCATCAAGCCTATTAATAATGAAAGCTATTTAAAAAATTAATTTTTATGTTTGCACTTTTACAGTAAATATAAACTAACATTATTACATTTATCTATTATATTAAATGATATTCACTTTAATTTAATGAGGTAAAGCAATGAGTAACGATGAATTACTTCCACTCTATATTGTTATTTCTTTGGTGTTATTCCTGTTTTTCATCATATTTTTATATATTCAACTTTCTATTAAAGCGAAAAAAGACGGCGTGATTGGCAACTGTTGTGTCAATCAGATAAAAGACAAGACAACGGAACTGTCTGAAAAGAGCAAGAAAAAAAATAAGGGGTAATACTCGCTGTTGTGCAATCCCAGCATCGACTATCACGATTGAGCAATAAATAAATGGCAAATATGCATGTGGTTAATATTGCTGCCAGAGAGCTCTGTTTTACCAAAGCGGCATCATATTTAACTGTATCTCAAAGTGCGGTAAGCCATCGAATTAAATATTTAGAGTTAGGATTAATTAAAAAAGATATAACGGGCTTATAAGCTGCAACATTTATACATCGAACACAATCGAAAGCGTGGCCCTCATAGCTAACAGTAAATAATAGTGATATTGATTATTACCGAAAAACCTATCGCTTTAATCACCGTAACTTGTATATAACAGCAGCAATAAACTCATTAGGCATTACTATCGGACGCCAACGGTTAATAAAAAACCATTAGCAACAGGCCAACTTGTGACCCCCTTTTCAGCGATAGCATCAGATTTAAGCTACTATATTGCCTACATGAAAGGAATGGAAACACGGCCTAAATATCGAGCCTTTAAAAGCTGGCTGCAAGAACAAATAACGATGTAATGTGGAGAATCAAATGGAATTGAGTGTAGGACAAGTTGCGAAACGCGCAGGCGTGAGTGTTTCGGCATTACATTTTTACGAACAAAAAGAACTCATTCTTAGTTATAGAACCGCGAGCAATCAGCGCCGTTATAAGCGCTCTGTTCTGCGCCGTATAGCGGTAATTAAAGCAGCGCAAAATGTTGGCTTAACATTACAAGAAATCAAGCAAGCCTTGGCGCATATTCCCTTAAACGAAAATGTGAAAAAAGAACAATGGGAACAACTTTCAACCCTTTGGCATCAAAAGCTTGAAGATAAAATGCATGAGTTAAAACAACTTCAAACTCAGTTAGGCAGTTGTATTCAGTGTGGCTGTTTATCAATGGAAAGTTGTGCGCTATATAACAATAACGACAGCAATGGGATCATGACGGCAGGCGCGAAGCTTAGCATCCAACACACCTCTGACTAGCCCATATTGATAGTCAAAGAATTACGTAAAGTGGAGACCGTCAATTCCCCTCGGTAATAAAGCAAGCGCAGAATCGCTTGGTGATCACAATGCACCGTTGGCACTTCATAAATCAGAAGTGCCCCATTTCTTGTTAGAACTATTACTCATTCATATTGTATTAACGTGATTTTTGATTAGTTTCTATTGTTTATTTTTTATCTCATATAACGAATTATGCTGATTTTATCTATTGAATTTCGTTTTTAATAAGACTGAATAAAGGCATTTCTTAATTTCAAAAAGCGTTATGAGCCGAAAATAACATCGAGCTTATATTTAAAAGGAATTAATTGTTGCTGATAGTTATGAGCTCATGTAAAAAATAACTCAAATTATAATATGGAGTTGAGTTATATGGGATTAGTTGTACGTCAGGTGACTTTGGATGATGCTGAAGGGATCACAAATGTTCTCAACCCAATCATTGTTGAAGGTTTATACACTGTATTGGATACGACCTTTACACCTGAAGAAGAGAAAGATTTTATTACTCACTTCCCAGAGAATGGAGTGTTTACAGTTGCTTTTTCCGAGAGTGACTCAAAGGTTATTGGATTTCAAAATATCGAGCCGTTCGCACAATATACAAAATCTTTTGATCACGTAGGCATTATTGGTACTTTTGTTTGTGAAAGTGCTCGTGGTAAAGGTATCTCTAAACAGCTTTTTAACTCGACTTTCGAAGTTGCAAAACAAAAGGGTTATGAAAAGCTATTCGCGTACGTTCGTAGCGATAATGAGCGAGCTTTAACTGCTTACCTTAAACAAGGGTTTGAAGTTGTTGGTACTGCAAAAAAACATGCAAAAGTTCGTGGGGAGTATGTAGATGAAATCCTTATTGAAAAGTTTCTTTAGGCTTTGAGCTGTAAAGAAAAAGAGAAGGATATGTGTCGCTCAGCGGCACATATTCGAAGTGAAATGTAAGCCTAAATAGAGCAAATCACCTAAGCAGTTTCTGTCCAAAAATGAGCAAGTTATCATGGCTATACCATGCATTAATTAGCTCAAATCTTTCTAACATTAAAATTTTGGGCAAATTATTGCCTAGCCACTTTATTCTTTATAATGATTCAAATTCAACAAACTTCTCAATTTACATGGCTAACTCTCTCACATGGCTATCTCCGCCAACAGAATTTAATCGTCATGACAGCTTAGTAAAACAGGCTGAACGCGCTAAGCAATCTGAACTAGCCAAAGAAGCTAGGGCGAAAAAAACACTTGAAGAAATTGAGCGAATCAATGCTAAAAGTTCACTCAAGCATGAACAACTAATGAATGATATCTCTGGGAATGAAGTGTTTACTGGGCAATGTACACTTCAAGAAGAATTAGAAAAGAATCATCAAGCTGTGTTGCTTCTCACTGAAGAAGATTCATTCCATACCATTAAAAACTTGATTGATGATCGATATCATCAAAAAGGTCAAATACCATCAACATTGATTCTGAAAGATATTGATAAAACGAAAACATGGGCCGAATACTTAGCAACTGGTTTTGGGGCTGTTAAGTTAGCCCAAGCCTTTGGCGATTTTGGTGTGACAGCGCGATATTCAGTGATTAAAGGGAAAACACGTGTATCAATTGCCACTCGAAATAATGGACAGCAGATGTTACGGCATGTTCTTATTAAAGGAATGCGTTTCAAGGTTAATGGAAAAAAGACCTATGCGATAGATAATCCGAAAGTTGTTCAATTAGGGATAGCGCCAACGCAGCGTATTAGTGCGGGTTTAAAAGCTGGTACTATGACCATGATTATTTCAGCCGCTATAAATACTAATGATCTAATTTTTAATGATGATTATGATTTTTATGATTGGTTCGGAAATGTAGGGACTGACTTCATTAAAACTGCTATCGCACTTTATGGAGCGGAATTTATTGTTGGAATGTTTGTTGCTGTTGGCAGTGGAGCAATTGCAATTGTAGCAATTGCAGCAATTTCTATCGGTCTAAGTCTTATTCTTGATAGATTCTTTGAAGTTAAAAACGTATCAGGAGAATTGACTAATGCGCTTAGAAAAATGCAATCATAATGATGAAGTGGTATCGATAATAACCAAGATAAAATTTTTCTTTATCTGTGTTTTTTTTACTGCTGGGTCTTGTTGGTTGTTATCTTCATGGATAGATACATTAAGTTCTGCTTATAACCTATCTCCTATCATTAAGTTATCAATTGGAGATGCACTTGGTGGCATCATGATTATTGGTTTAGTGATACATGCGTGGTCTATGTTTTTTACTATAATAAAAACAGGAAAGGCAACAAAATACTCATGGTCAAAAAGAAAAATAAAAGTACAAAACCGAATAATGTTATTTTTCTTTATCGTCAGTTTTATTGTTACAGCCCTCACCTATTTTATTATCAATGATCGACTTTTGTCTGAAGGGTACTCAGTCAAAACGAAGTACACTAATATGGGCGTATATAAGACCTATACAAAGAACTAAAATAACCAATGAGTACTGTAAGAATAAATACAGTATTCTTTTCGCCACCACGAATTAGATCTCTTTAATAGAATTACTGTTAAATGACCGCCCATAGTGGCGGTCTTTTTATACCCTAAAGTTACTTCATTAAAAAATTATCAATACTTTTTCTAGTACCTACCAGCTTAAAGAGGGCAAATTGTAGTGGTACATTAAATTTGGCCACCTACTCAGAGGTGATATCATCACCTCTTAACATGGATAGGTGACATCATGACAAAACGAACAAGACGATTATTTAGTGCTGAATTTAAATTAGAGGCAG